>CAZNMG010000057.1:0-7397 GCA_964574075.1 uncultured Owenweeksia sp. | reverse complement strand
CTTTTTGGATATATAAGTCAGCCATTTCCCGAAAGTCGCGTTCCGTCTCATTTTTATAGAACTTAAGCATTTGCGTGCCCGCTGCTTTCAATAGCGGATCACCTTTATAATTGTCAAGAGCCTTCAGCTTTTTCAAACCCTCCTCTGCAAAGGAGTTTAGGGAGCTGATATTCTGTTCAAGGCTAACAATGTCATCACGGCCCACCGCATCCATCACATAGGCTTCCTGTTTATAACACCTGAAGAAGATCAGGTAAATTTCATTGTAGTAATCCAGTGCTTCACCGGCCTGGGCGATCTTCGCTTCTATACGGTCATTCTCAGCTTCAAGGAGGGTAATCCCATGAGATTGTGCAAATTTTTCCTGGGCAGTGCGGACCAGAGCAAAGGCACTATCCACCTTTTCATCGGCCTTTTGTTTGGCCAGGATATAAGCTTCCATATCATCATAGGATTGCTCTGCTATGGCTTCCATGTCGAGGATCTTGTCATAATCCTGGCGAAAAATGATATAAGACAACTCAAGATACCTGGAGATGGCATCTCCCAGCGTGGCGTCTCCCTCATAGGCTTTAACCCGCTTTACGGCAATCTTCTGTTTGCGGAGTTCTTCAATCAGTTTTTCGCGCTTGTTTTCAACTTTGCGGGCACTTTTGCCGCGGGTAACAGCCTTTAGGTACGCCCATGATTCGCTTTTCAACTCCTCAAATGGCATTAATACCTCACTCATATAGACGCTGGCATCGCTGGCAGTTTGAGCTTTAATTGTTGAGAAGCTTAAGCTGAATACAGCAATGAGGAAAATGGAAAGGTTTGATCTGAACATAGTTTAGTTTTTAGAATAATTAATTAGATCCTGAATGATATGGTAGGACTCCCGGATCTGAATGTCCGTCAGAATGGCGTGGCGGGTTTTTTCATTAAGTTCCTCTCCGGCATGGTGAAGACTGCTCATACCTGAAAGGTAATCGGGATTGTCTACAGTGAATTCGGTGTGATTCGATTCCCATTCCCAAAAGTTTTCGCCACTGCTGCCAAAGTAATAACTAAGGTATTCTTCAAATTGCAGGGGAATGGATGAGGCCTCTAACCGTTTCGGAAGCTCCCGGCTGAGTCTTTCCATCCGTATAAAATTACTGTCCGCAGTTACCCGTGCGGCACTTTTGGAGTGAAGTTCATCAAGGGGCAGGGGATTTGCCGGAAAGTAATACGTCTTTTTTTGAATACTGTCAAGGTTCAGGGCTGTAGCAAAGGAACTTTCACCAAGGTCAAGTTGGGAATAGATATCCGGTAAAATAATATCAGGAAAGATACCCTGGTGCTGGTGCGATTCTCCGGTAACCCGGTAGAAGGCCCCGGTGGTAAGTTTAACATAGGCCACAGGAGGGTCCGAAGGTTTACTCTTCTCGAGATAGCGATAGGCATCAAGAGGTAGAATTGTTTGAGAAGTGGCCTTACCGAAGCTCCTCGTGCCTACCAACACGGCCCGGTTCTGATCTTGCATAGCCGAAGCAAAAAGTTCGGATGCCGATGCGCTGAATGAATTGATCATCACCACCAATTCCCCGTTGAAAATAATACCGCGGTTCATATCCTTTAGTGTTTGGGGAGGATTGTTGCGCATCGCATCAATGGCTATGGCTCCATAATTTATAAAAATGCCGACCAATTTCAGTGCCTCTTCCATCGATCCACCCCCGTTATCCCGCAGGTCCAGTATAAGCCCTTCAATGCCCTCCTGTTTCAGCCTCATCAGTTCTTTTACAACATCTTCTGCACATCCTGAGGTAGAGGTGCCCAGCTCATTCATATCAGCATAAAAAGACGGTAGGTAGATGTAGCCGATCTTCCTGTCCCCACTCAGAATATAACTTTGAATGAGGTTGTCTTCCACTTTTACATCTTCCTTGTGAAGGGTAAGCTGTAGTTCACGGCCATTCTTTTTCCTGAAGTGAAAACTGGCTTCGCTCACATCTGCCGAAGAGATGAAGTGAACCACATCCTCCATGGGCAAGCAACTAAAATCCTTTGCTTCTCCCCGCCTGGTGAGGGCGGCAAGGATCACATCCCCTTCGTTCAATTCATTGGATTTCCACGCGGGGCTCCCGGGTATGATTTTATAGATTTCCACTTCCCCAAGGTCATTGCGGTACACTTCAAAGCCATAGGATAAGGCGTTAGAGGAGAGCATGTCTTTAAACTCACCTTCTTCAGTTGGTGTAAAATAGTTCGTATGAGAATCGTAGGTGGTAGCGATGGCTTTAAGGAATAAACTGCCCACGAGCTGATCTATTCCTCCCTTGTGCTGTAGCTTGTTTTCAATCCGGCAAATCTGCTGGTCTACCACTTTCTTTTGGAGATTAGCAATTACGGCCGGATCAGGTGAGGTATTAAATTCACTGGAATCTGCAGTGGCAAAGTAAGCAGAGAGTACCTGTAGCTTTATTATTTTTAGCCACTGGTCCTTCACTTCGGCTGTATTGGAAAAATCCTTTTGGCCTTTGTAGGTGATAGCCTCCTTCTTGTTAAAGTCAAGGGGGACTTTTTTAAGGTCCTCCAAAAGAGCCTGCACGGTGATGAGCTTTTGTTCATAGAGGTCGCTGACGGTACTTACAAAGGGACAACTACCATTCTGGATCTGATCGTCCAGTTTCAGGCGATTGACTTTAAGTACCTGGAGGTCCTCGGCATTTAGTATGAGGCCACTGGGATCAAGGTTTTCCAGGAACTGGTCATATACAGAAATTGCAAACTCATCATTTAAAGGCTTAGGCTGGTAATGTAAGGCCTCGGCAGTTTTAACCAGCATCATAGCCTGCTCACAAGCCGGAACGACCTGGGCCGGGCACCGAGGTATTGTAAACCAAAGGGCGAGTATCAAAGCTGGATATCGGGATATTTTCAAAGGAAAATAGCGATGGAAATTCGGCTTGAGTTTATGCAAGTTGAGCGGAATAAGGGATCAGTGACCAATATAAGAAAGTTTGTGAAAATCCGGGAGCGAATCAGGATAGCAGAATCATTCTTATGATTGAGCATAACCAATTGCTGGTGTTACGCAAAGTTTCACAATGGAGCACGGAGAGCAGCTTGACTATTCCGACCAACGGGGTGAAGGTGAAGAGCCTGTTCTTATAATTTCTCATACTTACCCATACAAGGCTCGATGCAGGGGTAGTGGATGATCAATACATTGCTGCTGATGTCAAAATTTAGGGTGCAATTGGCAGAGGAGATACTGGAATCCGCAAAAGAGTAACTGCCAGTGAAAGGGGAGTTGGCCGTAATGGATAAATCACAAACATCCCCATTGGAAGTTACCTTTCCATTGCTGTGAAATTCAATCACCTTGCTGCTACTCACCGGCTGAAAAGTTCCGCTGCCATCACCCGGGTCCACAAGTATTTCTGTCAGCTGGTATTTGATGGGTGGATTGACTTCTTCAGTGGCTTCCTCTTTTTTGCAGGAGAACAATAGCGCGATAAAAGCCAAGTAAACAATCAGATTTTTCATAGGGCAGTCGTATTGCTTATTCAATGATGCCTTGCGCGATTGATAAGTTGCGTAAGGCAAAGGATGCGGTCAATATTTTCGTCAGAACCTGCTGAAGATTAAAACTTCACCACGCGGTGTATTTCGGTCATACCAAAACGCTGATCATTAATAGAAATACAATACATCCCCGCGGGCAAGCCGGATAAATCGATTTGCTGCACGTTTTCGAAGCTTCTTAGGATTTGCCCTTGCTGATTGCAGATCATTGCCCGTGCCACCGGATTTTGAAAATATAAAACCCTATGGGTGGGGTTGGGGTAGGGAGCCTGGTTATTCCGGATGGTATAGTTGGGTACCCCTAGTCCATTCTGGTTGGGGTGGTAGGCAATGGTATTAATAACTCCGGCCCAAAGGTAGTCCGGTGCATTGTGATCGTCAATATTGGCGATGGCGATTGGCCCCATTATCAGATTATTGCTCTGATGTACTGAAACCTCGTTGGTAAAGGAATAGGCGGAATCATTCAGGAAAACCGACACATTAAACAGATAAGAGACGTAGAGATCAAGCTGGCCGTCCTGGTTGTAGTCGATAGACTTCATGTTATAGACACTTGGCAGGGCGGGTAATACTGCTTCAAAACTCAGATTTCCATTGCCGTCATTGCTAAACCATTTTACATCCCCTGAGCTGATGCGCATGACCACGTCTATAGCGCCATCACCGTTTATGTCAATGGGGTGCACCACAAACCCTATTTCCGGGGTGGTAGAGTAGTAATGCGGGGTAAACTGCCCATTGCCCGAATTGGTGTACACCACCAGGCCGGCCGTTTCCCCGCAAATCAGGTCGATATCCCCGTCCTGATCTACATCGGCTGTAGCCAGGTCCAGGCATTCCAAAGATCTGGGCGAGGTACTGGTGGTAAGTATCACTTCTTTATTGAATTGTCCGCTGCCATCATTCCGGTAAAAGTCAATAGAGTGCTGACCAATGATTACCATATCAGGCGAGCCATTGCCGTCAAAATCTTCTACCGCAACATCATTCATCTGGGTAGAGATATTGGAATCCAGGGATACCGGGGCACCAAAAATTCCTGTGTTGTTGAAATACAACCGTGCTTCCATGTGAATTCCGCCAATGGCCACCAGGTCGGGGTGTCCGTTCTGGTCAAAATCGCCCACAGCCACCCCTTTGCAAAAAGGCAGGGAATCCACCACGGTAAGGGCTGCGAAGCTGTTGTTTCCTAAATTTTCATAAAAACCAAGCTGTCCATTGGAGCCGGTGAATGAAGCAGCTACATCAGGTTTACTGTCCTGATTCAGATCGGCTATTCTAAGTTGTGAAGTGCCTGTTGAGGCAGATGTGGAATCGATAATGCGCATTGGGCCAATTTGGCCGCAAACAAATAAAGAGGAAAGGAGAAGATGTAACAGGTATCGCATGGTGTTGAGGCTACTTTGATATTCAAATGTAGCAAGCCTTAGAATAAGTAAAAAATCACAGCATTAGAGTTCTTTCTGAGACGAGTGGCTGTATCACTCTTACTGTCGTGCATCGCAGAGCGAATCCCATGTAAGCCTGAGTGAATTATCAGAGCAAATTTGTATCGAAGGGAAACGGCTAATCTTTAAGGACATATTGCCAGGAGGGAGGAACGCGTTGGAAACTCCACCAGCGGGGGTCGCGAATAAAACCTATCAGGTTTATCAGCAGAGCGTAAAGAAACCTGTCAGGTTTTCTGGGAAGTTGACAGAGTTTATGGAGAGACTCGTATATCGCTATACCTTAATACAACTATATTTGATTATGACTGTCCATAAACCATGATAAACCTTATAACTTCCACCATTCTTACGGCAAGTCTCATTTTTGGCTTAGCCAGTCCTGAGCAATCTAAAGTGTTCACCTTTTCGGGGATGGTTGTGGATAGTACAACCTCTGAACCTGTACCCTTTGCCAACATCGTTTTTTACCAAAAAGATGGTGCTGTTATCGATGGCACCATTACAGATAGTAATGGTCACTTCGCGAAAAAGCTATCATCTGAGCAGGTTGAAGGTTTAGAAAAAATTACCATACAGTTCACGGGCTACTTGGATCAGGTTTTACCTTTTCAGATGGATGGCAGAACCAGTTATAATTACCAGATTGAATTAAAGGGTGATACCGTTGAGTTGACCCCACTGACCATCATTACAACATATTCTATGACCACCAATGGGTGCATTGTACGTTCCATTGTAATTGACGAGAATGGAGATACCCTCAGGGGGCATCACAAGGATTGGATAAGATCCCTTCAGGGGAAGAAGTAATCTCAGGCAAGGTTAAAAGGGGCTTTAAAGCCCGGCATTAGGGGATGTAAATGTAAAACTGAAATTTTTTTAAATTGCCGTATAAATATCAACTCAAACACTCAAATGAAAACATCCGTCACCCTAATTTTTGTGGTTTTCCTGTCGATGCCATTTGTTCTTGCACAAGATCGGGAAGCAGCAATAGCTGTCGAAAAGAAAAACTTTATTCTTGATATAGTTAATAATGGAAATGATGGCTTAGTAATCAAGACAGGTAATGATAACGCTAATACCAAAAAACTGGATTGGCACGTATATTATTTTTCTCATGACCTCCAACTGAAGTGGGAGAAGGAAATAGAAAAGGATCAACTTAATAAAGGCTTTTTAAACCCGTTTGTAGTGGCACCTAATGGGAGTTACACTTACCAGTTGGAATATATGGGTTATAATACGATGTGGGGTGCTAAAAATCTAATGATCAATCAGTTAAATACGACAGGAGACTTAAAACGAAAGGAGATTAGGACGGAACTAATTGAGGGAGATGGCAGCGCAGTCTTTTGCAATGACCAGTACCTGTATTTCCTGACGGAAGAAAAAGTGAAGCGTGGTTCAGATAAGGTTTTACAGATGAGATTGGTGAAGTTAGCTCATGACAAATTACATCCTGAAACGGTTAAGCTCAATTTACCATTTATTACGGACTATGATTCGAATACAGACTGGATGTATCTCAATCATGATAATGACTATATATACCTCTACCATAAAACCTCCGAAAACGATGGGCAATACACTTATATAGTAGCCAAATTAAATGCAGAAGGAAAGGTAGAAGATGACAATATCAGAATTTCCTATGATCTGGGAGATAAGTATATTAGGGCCTCTAACAATGAAAAGTCCAATAACGCCTACAATATGTTTCGCGATTCATACCCTGATTTTGAAGAAGAATCAAGTGCAAACTCTTCCAGCATGATATATATGCCAACCATTGGTGCCTATGGAGGTTTGGTCATGGATCCGGATAATGGTGCATTTTATGTTTATGGATTGTATGGTAATGAGAAGGCAAGAAACATAGGGACAAAATATGATGGGTTATTTGTAATAAAGTATGATGAGAAAGGCAGGAAAGACTGGGAATTAGTCCAACCTGGTTCTTCTGAACTTTTAAGTGACAAGTACTTTACAATTCATGCCGTACCATACAGCAGAAATTTACATATCCACACAAACCCGTTTAGCAAGGATATCCAGCTACAACTGAGGTTTAAGAAAAGTGCCTATGCTCTTGAGATTTCAGAAAGCGGCCAGGTAAAGGGTTCGGAGTTATGTGAGTTTCGTGATTTAACTACAAGCTTTGCATCCATATCCTGCTTTACAGCTCAGGACCGCCTGGGTATGCGCGATTATCTTAAAAAATACGATGAAAGAGAACTAGAGAAGATCTACCTTAATCACCAGGATATGCCTGATGGGGACTTGCTCATTATAGGAAACGAGGATAAAGAGTCTTATGATTTACTGCTTTTTAAGGATTAGGATGACCCGGTAACTTCTACTCGTGCGAGGCTAACGGAGAGTCAGTTT
>CAZNMG010000056.1:0-2594 GCA_964574075.1 uncultured Owenweeksia sp. | reverse complement strand
CACGGATGGCCGCTACGTCTGCATCACCACCAAGGCCGCCCTGACTGCTGCTGATAATGACAATTTTCACGATGTGTACCGCTATGACCGCGTGACTAATAACACAGAGCTTATCAGTACCAACCTGGTAAGCACCGCCTTTTCAGCCAGCGTTTCCGGAGATGGCAGCCGCATTGTTTACACGGCTTCACAAAGCCCTGATCTGGCCACAACTCCTACAGCCGTTTATATGTGGGATAACGGGCAGATCACCACCTTGCAGGAAGGCAAGCAGAATCCTTCTTCACCCTGGCCCATGATAGAGCCGCTGGTTTCGCAGTTCAACCCAATTTCTCCGGATGGCCGGTTCATTGCAGCCAATGTGGATCTCAACCACTTCATTTACGAAATTGCTACCCAAACCTCCACTCTGGTGGGAGGTGGCTATCCCACCAGTTTTTCAACGGATGGTATGGTGCACACCTGGGTGGCCGTTGATATTTTGTCGCCCAGCAAGAGCCCTACGGTATGGGCGCTCGACAGGAATACAGGTTCCAACCTTCCGATTACCAAAGACACCAAGTATAGCGACAACCCCAAGGTGAGTGGCGATGGCCGCTGGGTGGTTTTTGCTTCAGAAGACGGCACCCTCACCGGGGCGGAAGACAACAACGGACTGCTCGATGTCTTTCTGTTTGACCGGCAGATGCCAAAGTACACGAGGCTCACTTCGACCGATGCCAATGGCGAAAGTAATTTCCCGGATATTTCCGATGACGGCCAGGTTATCATCTTTTCGAGTACGGCCAACAGCCTTGGTGTAGCGGACAATGACCTCTTTTATGACATTTACGCACGTATTAATGGACAACTGCAAAACCTCACCAATGGAGCCGATGGCCATTGCAGGTACTGCGTACTCAGCGGAGATGGCCGCTACACTGCTTTTTTAAGTGAAGCTACCAACTTAGGCGGCAATGCCAACGGCCTTGGAGCCAATGTGTACATAGCAGGTCCCTTGCGGTAAAAATGATTGTACAACTTTTAATTCTTTTAATGATGAAATCACTAATTACCCATTACCTGAAGCACTACCTCTGCGGGCTGCTGCTGATTTTAGCCGTTCCGGCCCTGGCCCAGTCTCATCTTTCCCCGGGTCCCTTGCCCCAGGAAAAAGTAGAGTTGAATTCCGGAGAACGATCTCCAATAATGCAGGCTGCCCTTTATGGTGAAGTTGGCCTCACTCCTTCCACTGAAAAATGGGCGATCAGCCTGCGCTCGCGAAGAGGCCGCGTACATACCTCACCGGAAATGGCACAACTTAAAGAAGCGAAAATGGCAGAGAAACTGGCCTCCGTACTTCCTGAATCCAGTTCAGCGCCTGCCCAAACTGCCGCTACCCCTTCTATCGGGACCAACTTTGAGGGAAACTGGTCACTTGCCGCCAACCCGCCTGACAATACGCTGGCTATCTCCAATGGAGGATATATTGTGTCGGCCAATAATGATGGGGTAGAGTACTACAATCAGAGCGGAAATCTTTTATTCGTGGAGTTCTGGTCCGATTTCATTAACAATTCACAGCTCACCTCCAGTATCTATGATCCTATAGTTATTTATGACACTGATGCTGATCGCTTTGTGATAGCTGTGTTACACGGCACCAAGGCAAACACCTCAAAGATCCTGGTGCTTTTCTCCAAAACCAATAATCCACAGGATGGCTGGTTTGTGTACCAGCTTCCCGGAAATCCTTTAAATGATAATAGCTGGCTGGATTACCCTAAAATGGGGGTTTCGGGTCAGGAGATTTACATCACCGGAAACCTGTATGACAACAACGATAATTTTAACCAATCGGTTATCTACCAGATTGAGAAGGCACAGGGGTATGCCGGGGGAAACCTGAACTGGCAGCACTGGTTCAACCTCAGCAACCAGCCCTTTTCGGCTTTTACACTGGTTCCCACCTCTCACGGGCAACAGGGCAATATAGGGCCAGGGATGCTTTTTGTGAGCAGCAACCCCGGGGGCGAAAACAGAATACGCATCTGGGAAATTACTGACTACATCGGCAACAACCCCAACCTCAATGTCTACATCACCAATGTTACCCCCTACAGCCCTGCGGGAGATGCGTTTATGGCTAATACCACACTTACCCTCGACAACAGCGACTGCCGAATTTTACAGGCTTTTTATCTCAACGGTGCCTTGCATTACGTTTTTCATTCGGATATAGGCCAGGGCTGGAATGGCATTCATTATAACCGTCTGAACCTTTCTACGCTCACCAACACCACGGCCACTTTAGGCTTTCAGGGTTCTGAGGATTTTTCCTTTCCAGTAGTGGCCTCATTTGCCACACAGGTTTCTGATCCTACGGTGATGATCGCTTTTTTACGAAGTTCACAGAGCATCTTTCCTTCTACCAGTGTGGTACAGTGCGGTGCCAATATGCAATGGTCACAGCCGGTGGAGATAAAGGCGGGTGAAACCCATATCAACTTTCTGCAGGGCAACAAGCAACGCTGGGGCGACTACAGTGGTATGGCCCGAAAGCACAACAGCAGTGCTCCCGAGGTATGGTCAGCCACCTGCTATGGAGCAGACAT
>CAZNMG010000055.1:0-3280 GCA_964574075.1 uncultured Owenweeksia sp. | reverse complement strand
ATGCTTTGGGCCCAGAGGTAATTGCCGGAGCCATCGTATTTGGCCAGGAAGATGTCATTGTTTCCCACCGGAGTAAGATTAACGGTAGCCGCGGATGGGTCAAAATCTGCGGTGCCTTGAAAATTTCCGGTGATAAAGGCATTGCCGCTGGCATCCACGGCCAGGGAATAGCTTTGATCTACGCTGCTTCCGCCCATGCTTTGGGCCCAGAGGTAATTGCCAGAGGCATCGTATTTGGCCAGAAAAATGTCATTGCTGGCTGCAATAGAATAAAGGTTTGTGGTACTGGCGGAGGGGTCAAAATCTGCGGTGCCGATAAAATACCCGGTAATAAATACATTGCCGCTGGCATCTACGGCCACGGATTGGCCAATATCCGTGCTGCTCCCGCCCATGCTTTGGGCCCAGAGGTAATTGCCGGAGGCATCGTATTTGGCGAGGAAGATGTCAGTGCCTCCCGCAGCAGTAAGGTTAGCGGTAGCCGCAGAGGGGTCAAAATCTGCGGTACCTTGAAAACGGCCGGTTACATACACATTGCCGGCTGCATCGGTGGCCGTGGAACGGCCTTCTTCATAACCAGTGCTACCAAAGTCGTGTGCCCATTCATAGTCCTGAGCGTTTAGATTTACCGCAGGGAGTGAAAAGAACAGGAATGCGGCAATGAGGTAAAAGATTGCCTTTTGGGTGGTGAAGTGGCAGCTTGTGTTTGGAAATACTTTGCAGGTAGAACGAATAAAAGTATGCATAGCGGGGCAGGTTTAATTGGTAATAGAAGTTCGGGAAAAAATGATGGGCACTCCGGTTATTTCGGGGGCACTCAATTGTTTTATAACAAAAAAATTTTAGAAAGAATAAGAGAGATATCGGAGGTAATTCCGTGGCTTTAAAACAGGGTAAGCAGATGCAGCATTTCGGGTTCGGTTAAAGTTATAAAAATCCGGTAATTATCATGATCACCTGGGTTGGTTTGAAGTCCGCGCTTTATCGCAGAAAATTAGGTAAAGCAAATCAAATATAACCAAAGAGTTAAGAAAAAAAAGTGAAAAATATGTTTTATGACCAAAAGTTCGGTAAACGACACATTTTCATGGATGCTTCCTAATTACACTGGTGCCGAAAAAAATGAAAAAATTCGCATCTGACTTTAAGCTCTTAGTAAGGATATTCTGTCATTAAAAAAAACAAAGAGGCTATTCCATTAATGAAATAGCCTCTTTTAGTATTCAAATCAGGGAAGGTTTATCTATTCCCGGATCACTCTTCTCGTTTTAATAACATCGCCAGAGCGAAGTTTCACCAGGTAGATACCTTTTGGATATTCTCCCAGTTCGAGCGAATAGCTCCGGTAAGCACCGCTTACCTTGGCTTCTTTCACCACCTGCAGAAGTTTGCCGCTCATATCAAGGAGCATAAGCTCGCTGTCATCGGCTGCATTTTCCACTTCCACGGTAACTGATCCTGAAGTCGGGTTAGGATATAGCCTGAGCACAAGTGCTGGAGTTTCCACTATCATGGAAGCAGCAGTGCTGTTGCCAGCTTTCGTTCCCGTGCCCGATTCATCCTCACCGGAATTTCTTCCGGCCGTGGCGCCATTTACAGTTGATCCGTCAGGCCCGTTGGCTACACTTAAACATGCTCCGCGAGGTGACTCAGGATTAGCTGTGTTGGTTGCAACGGATTCTGACACCGTGCTGTGGTACAGCACAAAGCGGTCGATGGCCATGAGTTTTGAACGTCCGCCAATCCGTACCCTATAGGTACCGGCAGTGGCAAAATCCACATAGATCTGGTGAGGGTTGTTATCAACCGTATTAGTGGTCCACACCCAGTTGTCGGGGGAGTTTTGGTAAATCTTCACCCACTCACTGGTGCCAATGGCGATTTCAGTAGCACCTTTCTTCTTCAAGCCTCCACCATCGGGTAGTTGTAACCAAAAATCATTGTTTTCGGAACCGGCACCACCCCCATGATAGGAGAAAGGAGGTTGCCAGCTTCTCATCTGGAAGCGGTAACGTCCGGGAGTGGTGATGAGGATCTCATAGGTCATACTATTACCAAGCGATCCGGCATCGGTTCCTTCACAGCCGGAGTTGTCAAAACCCGGGGCCGGGCCCATGCAGTTTTGCTTCCACATATAGAAGTTACCGATGGATCCGTCAGTGTTCATTCCACTCACATCACCCGAGCCCACAAACCAGTTGGAGTTGGCCGGTGCTTCAGATTCTATTTCAACAACCACAAGGCCGCCCTGCTCGATAAACTCGCCACAACCTGCGGCTGGTATACAGGCGGTTTTTCCTGTTGTTCCACCTACGCAGGTATCGCAGGCATCTATAAAGGCGGTTCCGCCAAGAACTCCGGCACAATCAGGTGTGGGAGCACCGTTGGTTACGGTAAAGTTTACCGTATGCGACACACCTGCGGTTCCGCCCTTGTTGGTGCCGCTGTAGGGTGTTGCTGTGAGGGTGTAGCTGCCCGCAGCCAATGGCCAGTCGTGGTAATTACCTCCCTGGTCGCCATTTACGGAGTAGGGCGCTACGTTTTCAGTACGTATATCTGAACCATCCAGATTGAAAACTACACTCTTCACATCAGGTTCGGAGCATACATCAGCTCTTACGCTAAACTGCCCAACTACACTCTTATCAATTACATAGCCATCGGTAAGTGTGTCAATCTCATCACCATCCAGTTCTACGAGGACGAAGGCTGTAACTTCATTGGGCACGCAGGTGGCACACGAGGTGTTGTCGCCAAAGCACACACCACAGGTGTCTTTATCGGCATTAGCAATACGGCCCGTATTACCTTCCACACACACACCACAGCTATCAAAGAATGCAGTTCCGTCTTCATCACCGTTGCAATCGATGTTACAGCCGGAGTTGGGTTCAACACCTGTGTTACCTCCGGTACATTGGTTGCAATCATCAATTGAGGCGGTTCCAAAACAAACACCGTTGCAATCTTCATCATCATTATTGCCATTACACACTCCGCAGTCATCTTTATCTGCGTTGGGTGTAAGGCCGGTGTTTCCACCTGAGCATACTCCGCAATCATCAATCACGGCAGTACCATTTGTATCTCCGTTACAATCGGTGGCTGGGGGAGCGTCAATAACAGTGATGTCCACTGTTTCAGATATTCCCACCGTTCCATTTCCGTTTCCTCCGGAGTATGGGGTGGCAGTAAGTGTGTAGTTTCCTGCTGAGGGGTTCCAGGGGTGATAGCCGCTGGCATTATCGCCTTTAATTGCATAAGGTGCAATATTCTCATT
>CAZNMG010000054.1:0-5848 GCA_964574075.1 uncultured Owenweeksia sp. | reverse complement strand
AGCCGTGGACCCCGATGGTTTTGTTGAAATTGTGAATAATGCAGCCCTGAAACTCATTGGCCTCAACAACCTGACTCATCTGAACCGTTTGCAACAGCATAACTCAGCGTTGTATGAGCTGATGCAAAACTTGAAGCCGGGACAAAGCCAAAGCCTGAAGATGGCGCAGGGAAATGAGTTGAGGCAGGTGGCGGTAAAGGAAGCGCGGATCCGCTTTTCGGAAAAGGAGTACCGCATTTTTTCGATGTACGATATTAAGACCGAGATGGAAGAGAACGAGCTGGAAACCTGGCAGAAGCTCATCCGCATTATGACGCACGAGATTATGAACTCCATTGCGCCCATCACCTCTTTGAGCCAAACCTTGAGCGGCTTTTTTGTAAAGGATGGCCAGCCGGTGAAAGTGGCAACCTTGCAGCAAAAAGAGGTGGACAATACCGCACAGGGCCTGGCAGTAATTGGCGAAAGGGCAGAGGGGCTGCGGAGTTTTGTAGACAACTACCGCAAGCTTTCGCGCCTGCCGCAACCGGAGTTTAAACCAATAGTGCTCAACAATTGGCTGGAATCCCTGAAGTTGTTGTTTGAAAGCCAGCGCATCGAGCACGGCATTAGCCTTAGCCTCACCAACCAATATCCCAAACCGGAGTTTTTAGGTGATGAAAAACTACTGACCCATGTGGTGCTGAACCTGCTCAACAATGCCACCGAAGCCCTGAAGGCCCGTGAAAACAAAAGCATAAGCATCACCGCCAGCCAAACGGACTCTGGCACCTTGCAAATCAAGGTTACCGACAACGGCAAAGGTTTTAGGGAAGAGGAGCGCGATAAGATCTTTTTGCCTTTTTACACCACCCATGAAAACGGCTCCGGCATTGGCCTCAGCCTTTCCCGGCAGATTATTCGCCTGCATAAGGGGAGTATTTCGGCCAGCTCGGTGGTGGGGGAAGGGAGTGAGTTTGTGGTGGAGGTTTAACACTGAGTTTTAAGCTTAACGCGCTTCTGATGATTGACCATCCTGTACCAGGGAGATATGAGTTGCAGGTTATTGTGATAGGTAGTCATGCTGAGTGCCCCGAGCACTCGGGGTGTATCGAAGCATGAGCGGCTTTTGGAACCGTTCTTACTTCCCAAAATACCTCATCCGGTAACAGTTCTTGGCATATAAGCCAAGCTTCCCAACCAGCCGCTTATTTACCACAAAACCCACAATGGCACCGAGGTAGGGGATGAGTTGTACCATCTTGGCCAGGTCAATATAATCGCGGTATTCCTGCTGAAATTTACGCCAGTCAAAAGCATCTTCATTTTCAGGTAGTGAACGGCTGTAATTTTCCCAGTCGGCAATGACCTCATACACCTTACGCCTGCCGCCCTGGCTGGAGAAGGTAAGCTGAAAGATGTGCAGAATGTACAGCCGCTCCTTATAATCCTTTACATCAAAGCCATACACGTTGGCGAGGTCAAACAGCAGTTTCATCTTAATTCCAATGAGCACCGGAACCTCCGCCAGTCCAAAGACAAACCCTCCGCTGCCCGCAACGGCCCCTTCTACAGAAGCAGTATGCTGGTATCGCGCTATCAGCTGATCGGCCCGCGCTTCGGTTTCCATAAAGCTCCGGTTGGCTTTTAGTTTGAAGGTGGTGTGTTTAGCCCCAAACAAAACACCTTTTACCATTTTCTCAATGACCACGGTAATCCCTTTATGCACCTTCTCAGGGATAATGCGATTAAACCTTTGCTGAGCAAAAGCGGTAAACTGGTTGGTAATTGAAGGCTTCCTTTGCACCATTCTTTGCCAGCTCTTCATTTCACGCAAGGCCATTTCTTCATGGGCTGTGTTCATGCTGCCGCTTTACTTTTTGGGGAAATTAGGAATTGCTGCGAGGATTTAGCCACAAAGGCGCAAGGGCACGAAGTTTTTCTGATGTGTTGGTCGCTGCTTTTAAGTCTCATACCTCCAATTCCCGGTGATTAGTTTTGCCACAAAGACACAAAGGCGCTAAGGTTATTTTATCACTATCACTCCAGGTTTCTTCGTGTCTTAGTGCCTTCGTGTCGATTATTGAAGGCTTTCTTTGGTTGAACCATAACTAATCATCATACTCTTCAATTAACCTTTACCCAGCAGGGAAACCCCTCCGCGACAAAAATTATATCATTTGCTACATCTGTGATACAAGAGGCCGCCAGGGCAAAATAGATTTGTGCTGTCGGATGAGAATATCTTCTCCCACAATAACAGGCTCTTCTTTTATAAAGATCATGTGAAATGGTTGAATAAAAGAGCATCCGGGGCACCCCTTTGCTCCGGGTTCAGATGAAAGTCAATGCCATTCGAAGGCCTCTGCTCAGAACCATCGTAATAAAATTTTAACACCATGAAATTTCCAAAAATTGATCTAAAAAATTACTTCTACCTAATCCTGATCATAGTAGGCCCGATTTTCAACGCTACTATCTCTGCACAGGACAATCTGAAAATCAAGGATGCCAATGGCAATATATTGCTCGAGGCAAGGGAAGACGGGTTAATGATAAGGCAAATGACCACCGCTGCCCGTATAGCAGTGGCAGGACTTAATTCTACAGACAATGGTTTAATAGTATATGATACCAATTCCAAAAGCCTTTGGTTGTGGCAGGACACGGTGTGGATAGAGGTGGATGGTATCGACAACGTAAATGATGCCGACAATGACCCTGCAAATGAACTGCAAAACTGGAGTTCCCTCCCCGGTATTCCTGCTGGTTTTGCTGACAATATTGACCATGTGGATGATGCCGACAGCGATTCCTTAAATGAATCCAATATCTCAATGACATTCAACGACAGTATTCTGGAGTTGACCGACAATGGGGGAATGCTTTCGGTAGATCTGAGCAGCCTCATAAAAGATGGGGGCTGGACAAAGGATACAGGTAAGATATATAATACCACTGACAATGTGGGAATTGGAATCAATGATCCCCTGACTGCCCTGCATGTGCGGGCGGACAAGGGTATAGATGAACATGTGATGCTCATCGAAAACCAAAACCACCAGGGTAGCGGATTGAAAATCAAAATAGACGGCAGCCACCCCTTATTTGTGAAAGGGCAAAACGGAGCGCAGGATTTTTTCATCACCCACCCGGGAAAGGCTGCCTTGGCAACACTGGACTCGCTGACAGGAGATATCAGAACCTATTTGATCAATAATACTCTGGATATTTCTGATTTCAGCTATAGCGACATCGGTACATCAAATGGCATTTTTGCCCAGATGGGCATGGATGTGCTGATGACAGGAGGCATGTGCAAGGCCACGGCCATGATGGTTCAACAGCTCAATGATATTGGCCTGGGCAGCGTTACCCTTCCCAATCTCCCTTTGCAAAGTTTGCCCGCCACCGTGCCCTCCATTCCCAATATGCCGGCCATTCCCAATATTCCTAATTTCAGTGTCAACCCTCCGCCTTATCAGGTTTGTGGGATCATTGGTAATTGCTATCCTTTCAATATTCCTGCATTTACAGTATCCTCCAATTTTATCAATAATCCTATAAATACCTTCAACTCAAATTTGGGAACCGTTAATACCGGTATAGGAACTACCAACACCGCAATCCAAACCGGCTACTCCGGATTATTGAGTGCTGCTCAAATTTTGGACAGTTTAGTAATTCCGCTTCCTCAGCTGGCCGTTCCTCAAAACCTGGGGCCGATCACCTGCCCGAGTCCAAACCCCTGGGACAGTTTCAATATTTCACTGGCGCCCCTTGATCCTTCAAATTACAGTATAACAAATCCCCTCTCCAGCGAAAATGCCTATATCACCTTTGTGGATCAGTACGACAATAAACTCGGTGCCATTACAGGGCAGGGGTTAGGGGAATTTGCCCTGGATTATTTTACCCCGGAAAAGGTATTTGAAATAGCCGGCAAAATTGCGGGAGCCATTTCACCGACCGGGAGCCTGCCCGGTAACCTGCTGGAGCTTGCCAAAGAAGCATTTGCCCTGTACAAAGCCACCGATAAAATGGGTGTGCTTTATTCCTCCGGCCACGGAGATTATGCCGAATGGCTTGAAAGAGAAGATCATGCTGAAGAACTCGGCTATGGCGATATTGTAGGTATTCGCGGAGGGAAAATATCCCTGTCGCTGAAGGATGCGGAACAAATAATGGTCGTATCCAAAGCCCCCATTGTATTGGGAAATATACCGGAACCCGGAAAGGAAGTATATGGAAATAACATAGCCTTCATAGGCCAGGTACCCGTAAAGGTGATAGGCCCGGTGAAGACCGGTGATTATATTGTTGCCAACCCTGAAACCCCGGGTTATGGAATAGCGGTTTCCGAAACGGAGCTTACTTCCCAGCAACTGGCTATGGCAGTGGGCAGGAGCTGGGAAACCAAACCAGAACAGGGTTTCAAATATGTAAACACCATTGTGGGGATGCATGACAATGCCTGGGCCGGGCCGGTAAGAAGCCTTCAGCAAAAGGTAAATCAAAACGAGACGGCTATAGAGGTGCTCACGCAGCGGCTAGACGATATGGAGAACAGCGGCAGACGTAGTTCAGTTTCCCGCTAATTTGAATTTAAGATCAACAGCTATGAAATCAATATTCATTTTAATTTACTTCTTCCTGCCAGCTCTTTTCCTGACTGCACAAACAGAGGATATCGATCCCTCGAAAGGCCCTGTTGCAGAAACGGAATTTCAACAGGAAGACTGGACAGTATTTGGCAAGGACGGCAGCATAGAGTTTTCAGAACAAACGGCATTGCTCTATACCGATGCCGGGCTGCGCCAAAAGACCTATCCCGGGGAGTACGATCTGCAACAGGTGCCGGATCTCCTTGAGGAGCAAAAACTGATGCTTTCCCTGTGGACATTGATCAACCTTTACCCGTCACACCCTGCCGAGGTACAAACCATTGCCCTGAAACTTGCTCAGCGCGGAATAGGGGGTCAGCATTACCTGAGTTGCTTCTACACGTACGCCTTTGCCGATCCGGAAATATTTCACTTCGAAGAAGGAAGCAGCCCTTATTTGAAAAACCCTGTGCGGATGGAGGAGAAAATGGACGCCTGCAAGGAGCTTGCAGGCTATGCCCAGCGATTCATAACAATGATCCATAGCAGCAACAAAAAATAAATTTTCGCCATGATACAGATAGCTAACAGCATAATTCCCTGGAAGGGAAGATTTTTTATGATCCTGCTTTTGGGAATGATCGTGCAAAGCTCCACAGCGCAGATCTCTGCAAGTATGACCGCTGGACTCCAAACAGAGGTCAACGGTGCCATAAGCATTGAGATTGATGGTGACTGGCTGAGTCAGGGTGATCTTATTCCAGGCCATTTTCACATTCTGCTGAATGGCACAGAGGATCAGTTTGTACGTCAGGATTTTGGCAGCTTTTTCAGCATCACCATTGATAAACCAGCTAAAGAGGCCTGGCTTGACGGGGATATATCCGTAAAAGAAGACACCCTCCGAATTGTAAAGGGCGATTTCAACCTGAACAGTTATCATATTGTGCTTGATGCAACAGCTACTTTGAGCGAAACTCCGGGAAATACAGTGAAAGGTGTTTCCGGGGATATCAGTACCACCCGTTTGGTCCATCAGCCCAATCAACTGAATGTAGGTGGTTTGGGGCTCGTTATTTCAAGTATGGACGATCTGGGAATGACGGAGATCAGGCGCGGCCATGCTCCCCAATCGGCTAATTCCGGAGAAGGCATATTGCGGTATTTTGATGTGTTTCCAGAGAATATGGCTGCATCACCCGCATCCCTGATCTTTCTGTATGACGAATCAGAACTCAACGGAAATATGGAAGCGTCCCTCAAGA
>CAZNMG010000053.1:0-5188 GCA_964574075.1 uncultured Owenweeksia sp. | reverse complement strand
GGCTTTGTGCTACTGTCTATTTCCTTTTTTCAAATGTATCTGAAGTGCGTGAACTCCGGAGCCATAAGAAGGTATTGATGGATCATCTCTCGGAAGAAGTTTTCTTAAAGAAGAAGTTGCAGCGCGAAAACGACAGCCTTTTAAAAGTGATCTTTGAACGGGGAATGGCTCAGGATACCATTGGCCCGGTGGCGGGGGGTTAAAAAAATGCCTTTACTTCAAGGTTGCCGGTGTGGATAGGGCGGGTGTCAGGACTCACGCGCCCATTATAATTCAGGCTGATGAGTATATTTTTCCGTAGGGTGCGCTGTAGAATCACCTGCCAGGTACCATTATCTCCGGGCTTCAGGCCTTCCAGCATTTCAAAGCCTGCCGGAGAGTTGGCCTCTCCCATAAAATCATTCTTGATATAATTCAGGGACACCTGAGCAGAAATTAGTTCTGCCCGGTTGTAGTTGAAATCCGCACCTATAGTTTGGCTGAAGAGCCGGCTGGGCTGCTCGCCTTCACTCTCCTGGTCATCCCATTGGTACCTCCCCGTTACAACAAGTGCATTGCCCGGCTGGTAAGCCAGCGAATAGATGTTTCGCAGGCGGTCTATCGAAAAGTTACGGGTACTGAAGTTGGCAGAAATGTTTTTTTTCATTTGGTAATTCCCTTCTGCCTTCAGCAACCACGAATCAAACAGGAGGTACCTCCCCTCAAGGGCATTTTCCTTTACCGAGCGCTGCTCTACTCCAAAACTCAGGAGGTTGCGGTTATCGGTTTTCCTGTAGGTGTAGTTCATTCCAAACTCTGTGGAAGAGCGGTTAAAGAAAAGTGTGCTGCGAAAGTTATTGTTGAGTGCCACAATAAGGCTGTCATGCGGAATTTCCGCAAAAGGGTTTAGCTCATTCTGAGTTCCGTTGAGCAATGTTTTCCGATCGAGTTGATAATTCAGCAAGGCTGAAAACCGGGCAAGTGCAGCGCGAATATCCCCTGCCCCTTTCCAGGAGGGAGGAGTGTTTATATTAAGGTTTTGACCAAATTTTTGCAAGCTGGTGCGTAAGTATACATTGCTGGGTGTGAAAACCCTCACATAGCGCGCTAGATCGGGAGTAGGGGCAATCTCAAATTCATCCAGTTCTTTTATGCCATTGTCGTTATAGTCGGTGTGGGTGTAGGTGCCGGTACCGGCAGGGACTTCAATATAACTGAACGATCGCCTGGGCTCAGTGCCACTGCCGGCTTCATAAAATGTGGTGCTGGTGATACTATTCTGAAAAAACCTTTGCAAATAATTGACCCGTGTGGTAAAGGTGCGCTCAAGGTCTTTTTCCACGGGCTCCAGTACGTTCAGATCACGGATGTTTACCTGCGCGGTGAGGGTACTATTGAAAGCTGTTTTATAGTGAGTGCGCAGGCCGTAACTCACAACCTTCGAAAACTGGCTGAACCGGCCTGAGCGCGCGGTATCATCCCACCTTTCGAGATAATTGAGCTCTGTAAAGTTTTGGGCCGTATCGCCAAACCCGGTAACAAGTTGGTACTGAATAAACTTATAACTGGTTCGCTGGAGGGTATCTGTGCCGCTCGCCTTTCGCTGGTTCCATTCACCAAGCGTGCGTATCCCTACCCAAAAGCCCGGAGTTACAAAGTGCGTAAAGTCTCCTCTTTCACGTAAAAAACTGGTGGTGCCCAGGCTGTCATTGGTATTGAGGAGGCTACCGGAAAGATGTCCGATATTGCTGCGGTTCCTGAGGTCGAGGGCCAGATCATTCTTGAGGCCTTGGTATCCCTCTATGAAAAGAGCATTGGCTTCATATTTTATACTAGAGGTATCGCGGAGGTAACCCAATGCAAGGCCGCCCATCTGTAAGCCTCCGCTGTAGTTCAGGGGCAGGTTCCAATCCCGGGCAAATTCCACCCTGCGGATACGTTCGATAGTCCGGAAGTTATCCTGGTTGAACTCGTAGTTTACACCCGTAAGAACCTGGCCCCCCCACGCTTCCTTATTGCGCAAAAAGTTGAACTTTCCGGCCACACCATCATCATTGGCTTCATCAAGATCAGAAAAGAGGTTAACGTCATTTTTGCTGGCGGCAAGATCTATATTCAGGAGGTTGTGCTCCCCGAGCTGTGCTTCTGTCTGCACCGTTAGCACCTGCAGTTTGTTGGGAGCTATCAGCTGGCGAACGGGTGCATAACTACCCTGTGGCACGCCCCCCAATGGAGGGACCCATTGAAAGACCCGCCCATTCGCGTCATTCTTTGCAAGGATATAATTGCCCTGCCCTTCACCTAAAAAGGTAAAACTGGCCTGGTAAAGCTGCTGAGTGGTGTCGCGCGAAAACACCAAAACAGAATCTGTACCGAGGCTATCTGTTAGTTCATAAAGCACCAGGTCGTCATTAAATTCTGAGGGAGCAATGGTAGAGACACGTGCATCATTCAGGTTATCACCCACGCCACTTAAAACTTGCTTTTCACCGTCACTGAGATCCCGTAAAAGCGACTGATTTTTGCTGTCTTGCTCAGAGTAGAATTGAACGGTTGTTTTGGATTTTTCGGAGATAAAACCGCTTTGGCCAAAAAATACGGATCGGAGGAAGTTTTGCTCCGTATACTGAAATTCCACCACCACGCGGCTCTCCTTAGTAATGGGTTGCAAGGGTGTAAAGGTGATTTCCCCGGCATTATAGTCCATCGTATAATCGTACTGTTCACCACGTTTCATCAAAACCCCGTTTACATACACCCGCTCCGAACCCGAAATAATGATAATAAACTGTTCGCCACCTGATCCCGTGAGTTTGTAGGGGCCGAGATTTCCCTCCTGCGCCTGAAAGCGGTTGCGGGCAAACTTTCCCCGCGATATTCCACCCTGGAGCTGCAGGGGAATGTGATTTTCGTTGAGATCTATTTTAGAAAAAATACCGGCTCCACTAATTCGTTTATCGAATTTCAGGAAGTAATTGTTGAGGCTGGTCATATTGTAGTCACCGGCTCGGAGCATTCCAAAGTCGGGGTTTTCCAATTCAATATAAACACGGTCAAATTCACGAAGCTGCTGTGTATAGCCATCGGCCTGTACCGGAATGCTATTATCCGTAATACTGGCGCGTATCTGGGTATTTCTACCTAGGTCTCCGCTTAGCTGAAGGTTAAGGTTACTGTTGAGAACGGCATCCTGATTATTGCCCACGGTAATACCCCGGCTGATACTGCCTGATGATGTAAGTCCCTTAAAAGGTGTGAAAGCCCCGCTGCCCGGATCAGCCTGGTACAGATCTTCCTGCCGCGTGGTAAAGTCGGGCAGAATAAGCGAGGTATCCTTATGCCGGAAAACTTCGTTGAGGGGTAAGTCCACAACCTGGTAAGAAAGGAGCAGGGTATCCGAAATAGATTCTTTGAAGAGCAGATATGTATATGGTTTTTGAAAAAAGCTGTAGAGTGGGTACCGCACAATGGAGTCGACATCTGAAAAAACTACTGATGCCGAAACCACCGGAAGGCTGTCGAGAAACAGGGAATCAGTACCCGGGAGTATGAGTTGTTGCCGGTGAGGCGACCAGCCGGTAGGTTGGGCGGATAGCTGCAGGGCAGAAAGCACCCCCAGGATTATGATCCACAAGCTTATTCGCAAATCCAAATTTCTTTTTCAATATTAAGCACTTATTGACACTTTTGCCCCTCGTAAGGCATAAAACGCATCAAAGCACAAAATAACATATGGTGGAAATCCGGACGGAAATTTTAGGACCTCCGATTTTCCCAAAGAATTAAGATATGAAGATCATTTCCTATAATGTAAATGGCATCAGGGCCGCCATCAGAAAAGGTTTTTTGGAGTGGTTGCAGGCCGCTGACCCTGATGTAATTCTCCTACAGGAGACAAAGGCCAACGCTGATCAGGTGGACCTGAAGGAAATTGCCGCCATCGGGTACCAGCCATACTTTCACAGTGGTGTGCGCAAAGGTTACAGCGGGGTGGCTATTTTTACAAAGCACACTCCTGATCACATTGAATATGGGCTGGGCGATGAGGAGGTTGACCGGGAGGGCCGTGTGATACGAATGGATTTGGGTGATTTATCCTTCATGAGTGTGTATGTTCCCAAGGGTACAGTTGGCAGTCCTCGCCTGGAGTTTAAGATGCGGTTTCTAAAAGACTTTCAGCGCTATCTCAATGAACTGCGCAAATCACATCCACACCTTGTGATAGGAGGAGATTTTAACATTTGTCATCAGGAGATGGACATCCATGATCCCATTCGCAATGCTGGCGTGTCCGGATTTTTGCCCCATGAACGTGACTGGGTTTCAGGATTTCTCCATGACGGCTACATCGATTCCTTTAGGCACTTCAACAAGCAGCCGGACAATTATACCTGGTGGAGCTACCGTGCCAATGCACGAAATAACAATAAAGGCTGGCGCCTCGATTATAATATAGTTACCGAAGCCCTCAGAGACCGTCTTTTGCGGGCGGCTATTTTGCCCGAGGCCCGCCATTCAGACCATTGCCCCGTTCTACTGGAACTAAAAGCGTAAAAAAACGCGACTTATCAAAAAGGGACTATTCATAAATAGTGGCGTTCCCTTTAGCGCAAGCTTACAGGGAAGCTATTTTCGTGATTTAATATCATTGGGTCATGAAAAGAATCATCCTGTTTGGATTTGCTATTGTTAGCCTTTCTTCTTGTGTATCAGCAAAATTGCACCAGGAACTTCAGGCTAAGTATAAGGAGATTGATGAAAAGAATGTGGTTCTCCGCAAGGAAAATGACCAGCTGAAGGCTGACCTGGGCCGTGCTAAAGACCAGCTTGCCTCACTTACAAATGCGATGGAAAAGCTGAAAAGTGAGACTTCAGATCAGGGTGCAAAGTACCTTGAAATGCAGGACCGGTACAAGGAGCTCAACCAAAATTACGAGTACCTTCTGGACAATAATAATGCCTTGCTGTCCAGCAACCAGGCCGAGAACAGGAAGTTAATGAGCCGAATGAATTCGTTGCAAAAGGATCTCCAGGCCAAGGAAGATTCACTGAAGACAGAGCAGGAAAAGCTGAACTATCTGAGTACTGAATTACAAAAGCGGGAGGCAAGGGTGTATGAGTTGGAGTCGCTTATAGCCGAACAGGATGCTAAGGTGAATATGGTGCGCAATAAACTTAAGGAGGCCCTTTTTAATTTTGAAGGAAAGGG
>CAZNMG010000052.1:0-13727 GCA_964574075.1 uncultured Owenweeksia sp. | reverse complement strand
ATTGAGCTTCATAGTGCAACTACCCAGTGGTATCATTGAGTGATTAAGGGCGAGATCCTTGCGCTCAAGTTTCTTCATATAGCGCATCATTTCGGTTTCGCTGTGGTACTTCTGAAATACCTCCTGCTGCAAAAACTCACTCTTCCGTTGCATCTCCTGTGGGATGGCATTCACTTCAAGAAGCTCCTCAATGGAAATTTCCTCCTTGCCTGCAGCCAGGGCAAAAACTTTTACTATCTGCTGGAGAGCTTGCAGATTGGTTGGCTCATTGAGGCTGATACCAATTTCATGGGTATTGATATAGCGAAGGTTAATTTCATTTTCGTGAGCTATCCTTCGTATATCCTCCATCATTACATCGCCAATCTCCACCCGAAGTGTATCGAAAAAGCCTTCGTTCATCTGTTCATAACCCAGCTTACGCAATGCTTCTGCAAGCGTTACTGCCGAGTAATGAATTTTTTTGCTGATGTTCCTGATGCCTTTTGGACCATGATATACAGCGTACATTCCGGCCATAATTGCCAGAAGTACCTGGGCAGTGCAAATATTTGAGGTGGCTTTTTCGCGCTTTATATGCTGCTCACGGGTTTGAAGAGCCATGCGCAGGGCATAGTCGCCATCGGCATCGATAGTAGCCCCGATAATGCGTCCGGGTATGGCGCGCTTATATTCTTCCTTTGTTGCAAAAAAGGCAGCATGAGGTCCGCCAAAACCCAGGGGAATGCCCATGCGTTGCGTGCTTCCTACCACCGCGTCAGCGCCCCATTCTCCGGGAGGGGTGAGCAGGGCTAGGCTCAGAATATCTGCAGCCACACCAATCTGTACATGATTGTCTCTCGCGTTTTGTACAAATTCAGCGTAGTCGAAAATTTCTCCATCGGCAGCCGGATACTGAAGCAAGGCCCCAAAATAGTCAGCTCCGATATGTACATCGCGGTGATCGCCAATCACCAGTTCTATTCCCAAAGGCTCGGCCCGGGTTTTCAGCAAATCAATATTCTGAATGAGACAGTGCATGGAAACAAAGAACCGGTTGGCACCGGCCTTCTTTTTGTCGCGGGGCATACCTGCATGAAACATACTCATTACCTCAGCTGCGGCTGTGGACTCATCCAGCAAACTCGCATTGGCAATAGGCAAAGCTGTCAAATCAGCCACCATGGTTTGAAAGTTCAATAAGGCCTCAAGCCTGCCCTGGGCGATTTCGGCCTGGTAAGGGGTGTATGGGGTGTACCAGCCCGGGTTTTCCAAAATATTGCGCTGTATAACACCCGGCAAAATGGTAGGGTGGTAGCCCTGACCGATGTATGTTTTAAATACTTTATTCTTCCGGCCGATGTCGCGGATCCTGCTCAGAAATTCAAACTCGCTGTAGGCGGGTTGCAGGTTCAGCGGGTTTTCGAGCCTTATTTTTTTCGGGATGGTTTCATCGATCAAAGCATCTATGGAGTCGGCTCCCACGGCCTTTAGCATCTCGGCAACGTCTTCTTCACGAGGTCCGATGTGGCGGTAGGCAAATGAATCTGTGGTCATAACCTTGGGAATTTTTTTCAATTTTGAGCGGCAAAAGTAACCATTAAAGGAGTTCTGTGTTAAGGGACAAAAAGATATTCTATTGCCCAATATTGAATAGCAACATTTCTTGAAATTTATCTACAAAACACTGGTTTACAGTAACCTATGGGCAGGTCTCGCAGTGGCCTCATTCTGCTTCATAACTCTTGAGCATGTATATACGCTGCCTTCAGCCTTTTTCTGGTTTGTATTGGCAGCTACTGCGTTCACCTATAGCTACATCCGGCTGGTGCAGTTTTCAGGAGATGGTTACAACCGGCAAGAGGATTTGGGTCTCAATGGTTGGTCACAAAGGCACCCCGCCTTGTTGTGGGGATACACCCTGTTTTTTGGAATCGCCACAACAATTATCTTTCGCGAAATCTATTCACCGGAGCTTATAATGTGGCTGGTATTCCCGGTGCTGGTTTCCGGGATGTATCCTGTTTCCTTCAAAAACCCTTTTAGTGGTTTTACATCCCTTCGGACATTTCCGGGTCTTAAGATGTTTCTTATTTCCTTTACCTGGTCCTATGTTACCGTGCTGATACCTCATGGAGTGTATGGAGAAATCACCGCTGAAACCTGGTTCGAGTTTATTTTTCGTGCTATTCTTTTACTGGGACTTGTAATCCCATTTGATATACGCGATGAGGTGATGGACGAGCCTGCTATGCGCACCCTTCCGCAGGTTATGGGTGCTGACAAGGCAAAATCACTGGCACTTTTTTGTGTGGCAGTATACCAGCTATGGCTTGTGGCCCGCTTTTACTTTTTTGATTTTTCCCTGGTTTCCACTCTGGCTCTTATCATAGGTTTCGAAATAGGGTTTTTATTGATCAGAGGCTCAGGCCTTCACCGCAAGGAACACTACTATTCCTTCTGGCTGGAAGCCACACCAATCTTTGCAGCTCTGCTGCTGGTATTGGCACAGTGGCTTTTTTAGCGCAGGTGTATTTATATAACTTTGGCCAAATTTCAGGTATGGAGTATCAGTTTACTGAAAAATTTGCCCTGGGGCGTGATGCCGGGGATGAGCTTTCATCATTCAGGGATCAGTTTTTATTTCCCGAGCACGAGGGGCACCCGGTGTATTACTTCACGGGAAACTCCCTGGGGCTTCAGCCGCGTAGTGCGAGGCAGCTGTTGCTGGAGGAGCTTGATGATTGGGCAAGTTTTGGCGTGGATGGCCATATCCAATCAAGAAGGCCCTGGCTGCATTACCACGAGAACTTCAGCAAACCGCTGGCTTCCATTGTGGGAGCTAAACCTGCCGAAGTTGTGGCAATGAACGGGCTTACCACCAATCTCCATTTACTGATGGTAAGTTTTTACAGGCCCCGCGGAAAGCGCACGAAAATTATTTGTGAAGGCAAGGCTTTCCCCTCCGATCAATATGCGCTGCGCAGTCAGCTGCGTTTCCACGGACTCGATCCCGCGGAGCACCTCATAGAAATAGAACCTGATACTGAAACTGAACTCATAGATGAACAGAAGATACTGGAGGCCATTGAGGCTACCGGTGATGAACTGGCTCTTATAATGCTAGGCGGAGTGAATTACTACACCGGCCAGCTTTTCAATATTGAAAAATTAACGGCAAAAGCGCATGAGGCGGGCGCTTTCGCGGGATGGGACCTCGCTCATGCCGCAGGCAACGTAAAGCTGCAGCTGCATGATTGGAACGTAGATTTTGCAGCCTGGTGCGGATACAAGTATCTGAACAGTGGACCCGGTGGCGTAAGTGGCGTTTTTATTCATGAAAAGCACCACAATCAAAAAGATATTCCGCGCTTTGAAGGCTGGTGGGGCCATAAAAAAAGTGAACGGTTTAAAATGCCCGACCATTTTGAACCCATACCTACTGCCGAGGCCTGGCAACTCAGCAATGCCCCGGTTTTTTCGATGACACCCCTCCTGGCCAGCCTCAGGCTTTTTGAGGAGGCCGGCATGGATAGATTGACTTCAAAAGCACGTGACCTGACCGGTTACCTTGAATATGTGGTGCATGAGGTACGAAATAACACAGGGGCGGATTTGCGAATTCTCACTCCTGGTGATCCTGCAAGCCGTGGTTGCCAGCTTTCCGTAGTGATACCCGAGGCTGGGCGAAAGGTTTTTGACAATCTTACCGAAAAGGGAGTGGTGGCCGACTGGCGCGAACCGGATGTGATCCGGCTTGCTCCGGTTCCGCTTTACAACAGCTTCCGTGACGTTTATAAATTCGGGGAGATCTTTCAGCAATGCTTATTAAATATTCGGAATGAAGGAAACTAAGGTTACCATATGCGGGGCAGGTTTGGTAGGCTCTTTACTAGCCTGCTATTTAGGTAAGAAAGGTTACCATGTGGATGTGTTTGAAAGACGTCCTGACCTCCGCAAAACCACCCTCGATGGCGGAAGGTCAATCAATCTGGCCCTGAGCGACCGTGGATGGAAGGCCCTGGAAGGTGTAGGACTGGGTAATGCAGTAAAGGAAATGGCCATACCCATGCGGGGGCGGATGATACACAGCCGCGAGGGGGAACTGAGCTTCCAGCCCTATGGACACGAAGGGCAGGCAATTTACTCCGTTTCACGGGCCGGGCTAAATGCCCTTTTGATGGATCATGCTGAAGAATACCCTGAGGTGTACCTTCATTTTGACCAAAGATGTGAAGACGTGGATTTTGACACGGCAACGGCCAGTTTTAAATCCTACATAAGCGGAGAGATAAATGACCATAGCTCCGATGTGATCTTTGGTACAGACGGAGCCTTCAGTGCGGTGCGCACTGCGATGCAAAAAACGGATCGCTTTAACTATAACCAGCAGTTTATTGAGCATGGGTACAAGGAGCTCAGTATTCCCCCTGCCGCAGATGGCCAACATCAGCTGGAAAAGGAAGCGCTTCACATATGGCCACGCGGAAACTTTATGCTCATCGCTCTTCCCAATCCTGACGGCAGCTTTACCTGTACCTTGTTTTTAGCCTTTGAAGGTGAAAATGCCTTTGAAAACCTCACGTCAGTGGAAAAGGCTCGTGGTTTTTTTGAAGAGCATTTTGCCGATGCCCTCAATCTTATGCCACATTTTGAGGATGAGTGGGAGGAAAACCCCGTTTCATCCCTGGTCATCATCCGTTGTTACCCCTGGTCAAAAAACGGAAGGGTGGCGATTTTGGGCGATGCCTCCCACGCCATTGTACCGTTTTACGGACAAGGGATGAACAGTGGGTTTGAGGACTGCACCGTGCTCAATGAAATAATGGCAACACATGAAGGAGACTGGCACGCCATTTTTAGTCATTTTGAACAACAGCGAAAGCCCGATGCTGATGCTATTGCAGACCTCGCCATGCGCAATTTTGTGGAGATGCGCGACCTTACCGGGCAACCTGAGTTTTTGCTGCGCAAAAAGATCGAAGTGCGCTTTGCGGCAAAGTATCCTGAAAAGTGGCTGCCGCTTTACTCCATGGTTACCTTCAGCCATATACCTTATAGTGAGGCACTGGCAGAAGGGGCGAGGCAGGACAGAATAATGGCAGAGGTTATGAATTTACCTGGTATTGAAGATCGCTGGGATTCCCAGGAAGTGGAGGAAATGATGCTAAATCTGGTGAATTCCAGCCTCAGGTCTGCCACAAAATGAATTCGTAAATTTTCTTCGCGCCCTTTTGGCCACGGAGTTGGCTGCGCTCTTTGGTGAAACAGTTTTTCAAGTATAAAAATGTAAAAACGCTTCCTTACCTTCGTAAGGCTGCCCAGGCCAATTTTTATAATAAAATGTGGCTTATGGCAGTTAAACGATATACGTGGAATTCAGGTTGTTTTGTTTGCATTGATTTAAAGTGAAAAACCCTTTACCCTTATTTAAAATTCTGGCTGTTTTGGTGTTGCTGCTGGGCACAGCTTTGCAATTACAAGCCCAGTTCTACTATGGCATCCGTCAGGAGTTTGGAAAGAACAGGGTGCAGTACACCGAATTCGACTGGGTTTTTTATCGCTTTGAGCGCTATGATGTTTATTTCTACCGCGGCAATGATGAACTGGCTGCTCAGGTGGCGCGTATGGCCGAAAAGCAGCTTTCACAGGTCGAGACCCTTCTCGATGCACCATTGGATGAACGGGTCCAGATCCTCATCTTCAATAATTTATCTGACCTTAAGCAAAGCAACGTAAACAGCAGCGATGATGAGGATTATAATACCGGGGGAGTGACCCGCATCAGCGGCCGCAGGCTTTTCCTTTATTTTAATGGCGATTTTAATGATCTGAAAAGGGATTTGCGTTCAGGGCTGGCAGAGGTAGTGCTGAGCAATCTCATTTATGGGAGCTTTACCGAATCCATTCGCAACTCGGCCCTGCTCAATTTGCCCGAGTGGTACACCGAGGGATTGATCTCCTACATTGGCCACCCTGATGATGCCGATATTGAAACCCATGTGCGCGATGCCTACCTCTCCGGTGATTTTGAGAATATCAATTCCCTGATGGGATATGATGCACGCTATGCCGGGCACTCCATGTGGGAGTACATATCGAAGACCTATGGTGAGAAAGTGGTAAAGAATGTAGTGTACATGGCCATTGTAAACCGCAATATAGAAAGCGGGTACCTGTACATACTGGGCAAGGATCTGGAAGCCATTGAAAACGATTGGAAAGCATACCTCAAAGAGAAATACAGTGGTAACGAACGCAGGGAAGGTTTTCCTGAGGATGAATTTGTAAAGGCACCAAAGAACACCAGGATCACGCATATGGAAACCAGCCCTGACGGGCGCTACCTCACTTATGTTGCTCAGAAATTTTCGCGCTATAAAGTGTATATGTATGACTTTGAAAGTGGCAAGCGCAAGCGGTTGCTTACCGAAGGTTTCCGCATAGCACAAAATGCAGATTACTCCTATCCGCTTTTAAGCTGGCATCCTAACGGGGAGGTACTGGCCATGATCACGGAAAAGCAGGGCTTTATTTATCTCAGCTTCTACAATGTGGAAGACGATACCTGGGAGGAGAAGCAATTCTTTAAATTCGATAAGATCCTTTCGCTGGAGTACTCCCAAGATGGCAAGCAATTTTTGCTATCGGCTGTAAAAGACGGACAATCAGATATCTTTATTTATACCCTTCTCAATACGAAGGTGGAGCAGCTTACAGATGATACCTACAGCGACTTTTACCCCACCTGGATACAGAATGACACCAAGGTAGCCTGGAGTTCAAACCGGATATCCGACAGCCTTTTTAAAAACAACGAAACCACGGAATTTCCACGTGAAGAGTATGATCTGTTTGCCATGCCGGCCGCTGAACCTCTGACGGATACTACAGTGGTGTGGAGGATGACCAATTCGCCCGGCATCAATGAAAGCCGGCCCAGGCAATACGCTCCGGGCTATGTTGCTTTTTTGAGTGACCGCGAGCGTGTGATTAACCGCCACCTTATAAAGATTGACAGCAACATTGCCTATGTAGACACTTCGACTCATTACGACTATAACTTTAAGGAGTTTGCAGTAACCAACTACAAGCGCAGCATTCTTAGGCACTCTTACCTGCAGGAGCGTGATAAAAACCTTGACCTTGTTTTGCTGGATGGCCGTTACCGGTTATTCGAAACCGAGTATGAATCACCGGAGGAGCTGAATCTGGCGCCTCTTAAAATTTCAGGACCCTCCGCTCCACAGGGAATTTCCCTTACGGACACAGCTGCAGTGGTTTCTTCAGATGTACCGCTCTTTTACCCCGGCATTGATCTCAGCGAATTTGAGGTAAACATTTACGACTACCAATTTGAGGATGCTGAAGAGGAAGAACAGCGGCCCGAAAAGAGGGAGAAACTGGAGCCCAAGGCTGTGCAAATCTTACCGCTGCCTGAATCTTTGACGGAATCGACAGAGGAGGAGAAGCCATTGGAAATCCCGCCTAAGCGGAATTACTTCCTCTCATTTTTTCAGGATGATTTTACGGTGCGCTTCGATAATATGTTTGATATTCCCCAGTATCAAAGATTTACCGGCTTTGTGAGCAGCGACCTTCTGAATGCCGGGTTTAATATGCAGTTTAAGGTGGGCATAATGGACCTTATGCACGATTACCGGCTTATTGCTGGCGTACGAACCAATTTTCAGCCCCTTAGCGGTACTTCCCTCATGCCTAATGCTACTTTCATGGTAGGCCTCGGAGATTACAAGGACCGGATGGATAAGGAATATGTTTACACCCGCGAAAGCAGAATACTGATTGGCGGCAATGGGCTTGACTACACCCGGCTTATCACCCACCAGGCCACTGCTAAGGCAACCTGGCCTTTTAATCCCGTAGCTTCCATACGGGGGAGCCTGGGTTACCGGCTGGATCAATCGATCACCCTGAGCCGTGATGACATTTCCGTAAGCGAACCCACTATTTACCAGGATTACCTTGTAGCTACCCTTGCCTATGTGTATGACAACACCCGTAAAATCGGGCTCAACCTTTATTCCGGTTTACGTTTTAAATTGTTTACAGAGTATTATCGCAATCTTTATCGCGCGCCTACAGGTATGCACACGGCAGGTATTGATGCAAGAAATTATACCATCATTCATAAAAACCTGATCTGGGCCAATCGTTTTGCTGCGGGGACGTCCTTTGGGCCCGAAAAGCTGATTCATATAATGGGAGGAGTGGATAATGCCTTCGGTCCTGATTTTAACCCCACAACGCCCATCGCCAGGGAGAATAACTATATTTTTCAGACACTCGTAACCAATATGCGGGGTTTTGATCAAAACATCCGCAATGGTAACAGCTTTGCGCTGATCAATAGTGAAATTCGCTGGCCGGTGTTCAGCTATATCTTTAAGAAGCCTATCCGGAGCGATTTTATTAAGAGCTTCCAGATAATTGGTTTTGGAGATATAGGAACTGCATGGAACGGTTGGTCACCCTACTCACCTGAAAATGCCATTAATACCCTTGAGATTCCCTTTGGCCCTACAGGCGGAGGTGGAAAAATTGTGCTCGACAGCCAAAAAGAACCTATTGTGGGAAGCTATGGCGTGGGGATCCGCACCCGGTTATTTGGTTACTTCCTGCGATTCGATCTGGCTTGGCCGGTTGAAGACGGACGAGTGATTGACCGCGACTTTACTTTCTCTATCGGCACCGACTTTTAAGCTTTCTGCTTTAGCAAACTCTTTCGCCCGATCCGGGCACTGATATAATCCCTATTGAGGTCCCATCCTCTGGCCGGGGAGTATTCGCGGCCATAGTAGATGATCTGCAGGTGCAGTTTATTCCATGTTTCCATAGGGAACAGCCGTTTGGCATCGCGCTCGGTTTGCACCACCGATTTGCCATTGGTGAGCCCCCAGCGGTACATCAGCCGGTGAATATGTGTATCAACGGGAAAAGCGGGGTGTCCAAAAGCCTGGCTCATCACTACTGATGCTGTTTTATGACCGACAGCCGGCAGCGCTTCCAGAGCTTCAAAGCTGGCAGGTACCTTTCCTTCATACTTATCAATGAGTATGTGCGAAAGCTCCTTTATTCCCTTCGATTTCATGGGAGTGAGCCCGCAGGGCCTTATTATGGCAGCAATATCCTCGCGGCTCAGCTTCGCCATAGCGTAAGGGTTATCAGCCAGTTGAAACAAGGCGGGAGTGGTTTTATTTACCCGTACATCAGTACACTGTGCGGAAAGCAACACCGCAATGAGCAATGTGTATGGATCTTTATGATCAAGGGGAATGGGTACTTGGGGATAAAGCTTATTGAGCTCGGAGATGAGGTATTCAACTTTTTCTTTCTTTGTCAACCGGATAGTATTTGCCCTGTTAAGAGGCTACAAAAATCTAAAAACAAATGACACATTTAAAGGAAGGGGATATGGCTCCCGAATTTACTGCTGAAGACCAGAATGGCAAGGAACTAAACCTCAGTGATCTCCGGGGGAAAAAGGTTATCATCTATTTTTATCCCAAGGATGATACCCCCGGTTGTACCAAGGAAGCCTGTAACTTCAGGGATAATTACCAGGAATTGAAAAACAGAGGCTTTGAGATTATTGGCGTAAGCGCGGACAGTGCTAAAAAACACCAGAAGTTTATCAATAAGTACAGCCTGCCCTTTACCTTAATCCCCGATACCGAGAAGACGGTGATCAATGCGTTTGGCGTATGGGGGAAGAAAAAATTTATGGGAAGGGAGTACGATGGTATCCATCGTGAAACCTTTGTGATAGATGAGAATGGCCGGATCGATAAAATTATTGAAAAGGTAAAGACAAAAGAAGCTACAGAACAGATACTCGAGGAGTATGGGAGTAAGTAGCGGCTTGGAGTTTGGAGTAGGGAGTAGGGAGTAAGGAGTGGGGAGTTTGGAAGAGTCTCAATACTAACTACTATCGGTGTCAGGCTGAGTGTTTCTTTGGAGCCCTGCGGAAAAGAAATGTATCGAAGCCTGGGAGACGAAGGCTGGTTGAAGTGTGAATTGGGAATAAGGAGTTTGGAGTAGGGAGTAAGGAGTGGGGAGTTTGGAAGAGTCTCAATACCAACTACTCCTGACTCAAAACTATTCCCCTACGCCTAGTTTCCTCTGTAGCTCAGGGTTGAGAAAAAGATAGGAAAACACCTGGAGTTGTGGCTCCTGAAACATCTTTACGCCATCCACAGTAAGGGGGATAAAGGATCCGTCAATAATATTGCGGATGCCAAATTCCCCCGCATTGCCTTCCCACAGGATCACACCTTCTACAAAAGGTCCGTCAGGATCGAGCTTGTAGTACAGGATATCCCACTCATAGATATGGCGGCCGTTTTTGTCTTTAAAACCTGTCCATTCATCGATCTCCTCGTACTCAATTTTGTTGCCCGTCCACCAAAAGGAGTCTTTGGAATACATCACCATGGTATCGGCCACCTTGCGCATAAAACCCACTACGGTTTCTCCCAGCCTAAGGCGATATCTTGGTTCTTTTACACTCATAACCAAATAACCAATGTGCTTATAAAATGGTTGAGTGGTCTTAAATATTCCGGGGTTAAATTTAGGGTGTTTCCTCGGTTGACTGCTGTTGCTCAAATTCCGAAATGCCGCGTTCCAGCCATTTCAGGTACTGCTCTATATCAGGGTCGTAGGCCGTACTTTCTATTAGAGGCTTCAAACTATTGTGGCCAATAATAATGTACTGAGGCTGACTGTTAGTTCGATAGTGCTTTACCTGAAATTCGCTCCACTTATTCCCGATGGTTTCTATGGATTTACCTGTAACCTCCGAAATATATTGCTCATCTTCCGGCAGAAGTTCTCTTTCATCCACATACAGCGATATTAATACCAGTTCATCACGCAGGATCTGCAGCACCCTGGGGTCGCTCCACACCTGCTCCTCCATCTTACGGCAGTTTACACATCCCCAGCCGGTAAAGTCGAGCATTATAGGTTTATCCACTTTTTTGGCATAGGCCAGGCCTTCTTCAAAATCGTGAAAGCAATTGAGCTCGTGGGGGCAGTGTTCTGGATCTGCCCCCTCAGGAATCTCGGAAGCGGAGATAGCTACCTTATCGCTGCTGCCAAAACCGCCCGGTGACTCTGCATAAAACATAGGAGGCGGAAATCCGCTGATGAGTTTTAGCGGGGCGCCCCACATGCCTGGAATAAGGTATACCACAAACCACATAGTGGCAATGGCCAGCATCAATCGGAATACGGAAACTTTTTCGGTGGGGCTGTCGTGAGGCATTCTGAATTTTCCCAGAAGGTAAAGGGTCATAAGCACGAAGATGGCGATCCAGATGGCAATAAACCACTCCCGCTTTAGGATCCCGGCTTGCCAGACAAGATCGGCTGTGCTCAGAAACTTAAAGGCAAAGGCCAGCTCTATAAAGCCGAGCACCACTTTTACAGAGTTGAGCCAGCCACCACTTTTGGGAAGGGAATTGAGCCACCCCGGGAAGGCGGCAAAAAGGGTGAAGGGGAGTGCCAGTGCCAGCGAAAATCCAAACATCCCGATAAGCGGACCCTGTATGCCTCCTGTAGATGCTTCAAAGAGCAGTGTGCCAATGATGGGACCGGTACACGAGAATGAGATCAGGGCAAGGGTAAAGGCCATAAAGAAGATGCCGATAATCCCCCCTTTATCCGAAGCACGATCAGAACGATTGGCCCACGAAGAAGGGAGGGTGATCTCAAAAGCACCAAAAAAGCTGATGGCAAAAATTACCAGTAAGAGGAAAAACGCAATATTGACATAGGGATTGGTGGAAAACGCGTTGAGCGCTGCCGAACCGAAGGCAAGGGTAATAATGTACCCGAGCAGGGTGTAAAGTACAATTATGGAGATGCCATAAATAACTGCATTGGCTATCCCCTTGGCGCGGCTCTTACTTTGTTTGGTAAAAAAACTTACGGTAAGCGGGATCATCGGAAAAACACAAGGGGTGAGCAATGCAGCAAACCCTCCTAAAAAGCTGAGAATAAATATGGTCAACAGCGTACGGCTTTCGCCTTCCCCACCACTGGTGTCATAGCTTACTACTTCTTCCGTACCAGCGGTATCGGCTACGTCCTCTTCAAATTCTTCTGTGGCTGCGTAGTCAATCTCCAGGCTTTCCGGCTCCACCCCGGGGGCCACATCTTGGGCTTGCATGGCCTTATTGCCGTTACCCTCTTTTGGCTTAAAATTGTCATCAGGTTTTTCAATAACCTTCGGAGCAGTTACCCCTTTCACGTTAAACGTAAGATCCACATATTCAGGCGTGAGGCACGTGCGGTCATTACAGGTTTGGTATACAAACTCTGCTTTTATTTTGAAATCGCGTTCACTCATAACCCTGATCCGTTGGCTGAAGGTCGCCTTATTATCGTGAAACTTAAGTACCTCCTCAAAGTTGGGATCGTATTCCTCTATGGGCTTGGGCTCTTTAGTTCCGCCCACCAGCTTGTATTGTGAAGCTTCAGGAACATTAAATTCGGTAGAGATCACATATGAATCCTCGGGCTTGTGTATGGAGTAGATGTGCCAGCCTTCATCCATGATAGCGGTAACCTGCAACTCCACTTCACTGTCGCTTATCTTTTTTACGGTGTGGGTTATTTCCACCGGATCGAGGATTTGTGCACCCAGGGTTCCAAAGGCAAAAATGAGCAATGCAAGTATTACTGATCTTTTCATCCGAAGCGATTTATTTTAATCGGGCAAAGTAAACGGTTTTGGTTCTATCGGTAAGCTTATAGCGGTCATCAATGCGAAAGCCTACCACCCAGCATATTTCTCCAGCCGAACAGAGAAGCCAGGTATCTTCCTTTTGAAAGCGGTCGATTTTTTCATCAATGAAAAAGTCACTGAGCTTTTTGTGGCCTTTCATCCCCAAAGGAACGAATTGATCACCAGGTTCCCATTTTCTTAACGTCAGGGGAAACCGTAACTTATCCATATCCAAAAAAGCCTGGGAAGCATCATCTGCAATAGTCACTCCCGATTCAGGTAAGGCTTTGAACTCCAGCTCTATCGGATCGCTGAGACTAACATCATCTTTTTCTATGTGCCATTTCTGGTTGTCATGGGCCTTCTTTTTCTCCAGAATAAATTGATCACGGTCCGCCAGGAGGCGGTGCGTATCACTTTCGAATTGCCGGCCCGGCTCACTGCCTTTGAGAGCATGCGAGATATCAGAAAGTGGGAAGGAGCCGTAAGGCTTCAGCCAGTGATAAAGCATACTGAGAGCTCCTTCAGTATCAGGCAGCGCTGAGTAGGGGAGTATTAACCGCTCCTTTTCCCTTATGAGAACGGACTCGAGCTTTTCCGCTATCAATTCCTCCATCCATTGGCGGTCAGCTGCTACCTGTTGTAAAGTGGTAACCAGGCTTTCATCAAAATTAGGAAAAGCGTTCTCCAGCTCAGGCACCACATGATGCCGGATATAGTTGCGTTGGTAATTGTCACTCGAGTTGGACACATCTTCGCGCCATTGTACTGCATTTTTTCGGGCGTAATTAAGTAAAGTGGTTTTGCGCAGGCCAAGCAGGGGGCGTAGTCTTTTTGCAGATGCGGAATTAATGCCCGTGAGGCCCATCAATCCACTTCCTCTGCCGAGATTGATTAAAATGGTTTCCAGGGAATCGTCTGCGTGGTGAGCGGTGACCAGGTATTGATAATTGTTGTCGGTCATTACTTTTTCAAAAAAGCTGTAACGCAGGTC
>CAZNMG010000051.1:0-3714 GCA_964574075.1 uncultured Owenweeksia sp. | reverse complement strand
CTCCCGTACGGCTTTTGCTGTTCGGATCACCGGAGGGATCACCCTGGTCTCCGGGTCCTTCTTTTTCCCCCTCACCGCCCGGTTTCGAGCTTTTCACATTTTCAAGCATTTTCTCAAGTTCACTACTGGGTTTTGGTTTTTCCGGTTCTTTAGGTTTTTCGGGTTCCTTTTTCGGTGTTTTCTTTTGTTCAATGGCGGGCGCATCTACCACATCCTGTGTTTGGGTTGGAGATTCAGCATTGTCCGTAGGTGTTTCCGTTACCTCAGGCGTGGTTTGAGGCTGTGATTGTTCAACCTGAGGCTGTGGGGCCCCATCCGCCTCATCACCTATACCCGTGGCAGAATTTCCGAAGTTTATTACAATTCCATCCTCGGGCTTTGGCTCGTAATAGGTGAGTCCTAAGAAAATAAAAATGATAAGCAGAGCCGTGTGAAAAATCACCGTACCAATAATGCCTTTGCGCTTATCCCTATTTTCTTTATGATCACTCATATACTATTTCGGATCGGTGGCTGCTATCATCTTTAACTGGTTCCGGTAAGCGAGGTCCATTACCTTCACCACTTTTTCATAGGGAACTGATTTATCAGCCCTGAGAATAACCACGGCATCTTCCTTGCCCTGTACCTGCCTGAGTACTTCGGCTTCAAGGTCCGCTTCAGAAACTATCTTATTACCTACGGAAAAGCGCAGATCAGGCGAAATGTTTACCGTTACATCCTTCCGCTTCACGGTCTGCGCCTTGCTGCTGGGGAGTATCAAATCAAGGGCCGAGGTGGTGACCAAAGTGGACGCGATCATAAAAAAGACAAGCAACAGAAATACAATATCCGTCATGCTCGCCATGCTGAATTCTGCACTTACCTTATTTCTTCGTTTCAAATCCATCAGGCAGGTTCATTTAGGAGATCGAGGAACTCAACGGTATGTGCTTCCATTTTGTATACCACCTTATCTACCCGCGCTACGAGGATGTTGTAACCGATGTAGGCCACAATGCCAACTGCTAAACCGGCCACAGTCGTTGTCATGGCCGTATAAATACCTTCGGCAAGCATTTCAATGTTGATCTGTCCTCCGGCTGCTGCCATCTCATGAAAAGCCAGTATCATTCCGATTACGGTTCCTAAAAAACCGATCATGGGGGCTGCTCCGGCAATGGTAGCCATGGCGGCCAGGTTTTTTTCCAGCCGCGTTACCTCCAATTTACCGGTGTTTTCTATCGCTGAACTGATATCTTTCAGGGGTTTCCCAATGCGTGTGATGCCTTTTTCAATCATACGGGCCACGGGTGTGTCGTGACTTTGGCAGAGTGCCTTTGCGGCATCAAGTTTCCCGTGGCTCACGTGATCCTTTATATGATTGATGAAGTTTACATCTATTTTATTGGCGCGGGTTATAGCGTTATAGCGCTCTATAAAGATGTAAATGGCAATTACAGAAAGCAAAAACAATACACTCATGATGATGATTCCGCCAACGCCTCCGCTGGTGATCAATTCCATGATGCTTAGGGTTTTTTCAACGGGCTCGTCACCAGTGGCTGCAGTATCTGCCAATTCAATTTGTAAAAAGGGTAAATGCATCGGGCTGTTAATTTCTTCCAAAGATAACGGACTACCCAAGTGCAGATTATAAGGGGTGTGGTAAAAATTAACAATTGAAAGTTTACAGCTTTCCTATTGTGCCAGCAGCCAGCTTTGCAATATATAGGCAAATGCTCCTGAGAAATAACCGATAAGGGCGAGCAGGGAAATCTTTCTCAAATACCAGCCAAAGGATATGTTTTCGAGACCCATAACTGCTACGCCTGCTGCAGATCCTATGATTAGGGCACTACCACCAGTACCGGCACAATAGGCCAAAAACTCCCAAAAAAGACCATCCTGCGCAAAGAAACTTCCTTCAATCAGGCTGATGTCGTACATACCCATAGAAGCCGCAACCAGGGGAACGTTATCAACAATAGCAGAGAGGATACCAATAATCATTGTTACAGTGTAAACTCCGGTAGTTTCAGAAGTGCCAATAGAGGAGTCGAGAAAATTCGCCATGTTACCTAGCTGACCTGCGGATTGAAGACTGGCAACGGCCAACAGAATTCCCAGGAAGAAAAGAACGCTGGCAGTGTCAACTTTCCGAAGTACCCCTATCACACTCAGCTGCGATTTATCCTCCTGATTCTTGCTGCGATGTAGTATTTCAGTGATCACCCACAATACCCCCAGGCTTAGCATCATACCCATAAAAGGGGGAAGGTGGGTATAGGTCTTAAAGAATGGAACGAATAAGAGTCCCAAAATGCCGGCCGCAAATACTATGTTCCTTTCCCTGAAAGTGGTAGGGTTGGTGTAATGTTCCAGACCCTCTGATCTTATCGGGCGTTTTGCCTGACCCTTCAGTGTAAAGGTCAATACCATGAGCGGCACCAGCAGGCATACCAGGCTTGGTATTATTAGGCTTACTACAATGTTGGCGGCTGTTATTTGTGATCCGATCCACAGCATGGTAGTGGTAACGTCACCAATGGGTGACCAGGCTCCACCAGCGTTGGCCGCAATAATCACCACTCCGGCAAAGAGCCATCGGTCTTCCTTGTCGGCAATCAGCTTCCGCAAAAGTGAAATCATTACAATAGAAGTGGTAAGATTATCCAGGGCCGCTGAAAAGAAAAAGGTGAGAATACCAATGATCCAAAGTAACCTGCGCTTGCTCGTGGTTTTTATCTGATCCGTGATCACAGCAAAACCTTCATGGCTGTCAATAAGCTCCACTATCGTCATAGCGCCTAACAGGAAAAAGAGGATGGAAGCTATTTCTCCAAGGTGCTCCAGAATCTGGAATTCGGTAACATAATGTGTTATTAGCCCCTCCTTCTCTCCAATTACCCCATCCTCAAAGAACATGTCTCCGATGTAATGTGGAATGGCCTCAAAATCCACAATGTTTTGGGCCCCCAGTACATAAACGGTCCAACATAATACGCCTGTTATTAAAGCGGAAGCAGCCTTGTCTATTCTGATGTTGTGCTCAAGGGCTATGGCAGCATATCCCAGAACAAAAATTACGACCATTAAGATGTACATAGAGGAGCGATTTAGATGAGTTGTTTCAGAGCAATTTCGTAAGCAGTACTGGTAAGATGTCTTCTTTTGCTATTTCGGGCATGGCAATTCAGCAGAGCATTTTTTATGGTGTTGGAAACATCTGCAAAAATGGCGTGATCAGAAACTTCCACTTCATCTTCCATCAGATAACCAAATACTCGTGCCATTCCACAATTGGAAATGAAGTCGGGGATGCAAGTCACCTTCTGGTCAGCATATTCGGAGATGGGGCCATAAAAAATTTCATGATCGGCAAAAGGAACATTGGCTCCGGATGATATCACCTCCAGGCCATTGTCTATCAGTGCATCGAGGTTTTCCTTACTCACAAGCCTCGAAGCTGCAGCAGGAATGAATATTTCAGCTCCGATGTCCCAGATTCTAGAGTTTATCTCATCAAACTTAATCAGATCTGCTGCTTCGAGATAGTTGTTGGTCTTAGCATTAAATAGCGCTGTGATCTCATCGAATGAAAATCCTTTTTCATTGATCAAACCTCCAACACGGTCAATAATACCTACCACTTTTGCTCCACTTTGTGCCAGGTAGAAGGCGGCTGCAGCCCCCACATTTCCCCAGCCCTGAATTATCACACGCTTCCCCGTA
>CAZNMG010000050.1:0-2791 GCA_964574075.1 uncultured Owenweeksia sp. | reverse complement strand
GACCAGCAGCGTGATGTGATGGAGATAGGGCTGTTTGGAGATGTTGATATATGGACATTAAGGATCCAGGCAGAGTTGCTCAGGAACAGGCTGCTTAGTAATGAAGAAATAACCCAGGTAGAAATCGGTAACGTTCCTGATTTTGTCACCCATGTGGAAATCCCAGAATACAGGCTGAGGGAATACAACCTCACATTACGACAGGTTGCCAATATGATCCAGCAGTCAAGTATGGATATTCCTGCCGGCTCCATCGAAACCAAGGCTGGTGAGCTCCTTCTCAGGATGGAAGAACGCAAGATATGGGCGGATGAATTTGCCAATATAGACATTATTTCTTCGGAATCGGGGGCATCCATAAAGCTTGGTGATATAGCCACTATTACCGATGGGTTTGAGGAAACCGGGTTTCACGGGCAGTTTAACCAGCAGAAGACTGTTGATATTGAAATTTTCCGGATAGGTAAACAATCACCTATAGAGATTGAAAAAATCGTTAAGGAAATTCTTGAAGACCATGAAAAATACCTGCCCCCTGGCATTAGCCTGCGGATTGACAGTAACAGGGCTGAAGATTTCCGGGAACGCCTCGCACTTCTTACCGAAAACGGCCTACTGGCAATTATAATTGTGATTATCATCCTGGGGCTTTTCCTGGAATACAGGCTGGCATTTTGGGTGATGATGGGTATGACAATCTCCTTTGTTGGCGCGATGATATTCCTGCCTATGGTTGACATTAGCATCAACATGATCTCCATGTTTGGCTTTATGATCGTGCTGGGAATTGTAGTGGATGACGCTATTGTGGTGGGTGAAAATATCTATGAATACCGGCAGAAGGGCTATGATTTTATGGATGCCGCTATCCTGGGTGCAAAAGATGTTGCCAAGCCGGTTGTTTTCAGTATACTGACCACTATTATGGCGTTTGTGCCGTTGCTTTTCATCCCAGGCGAAACAGGGAAATACTGGTGGCCTTTACCGGTTGTAGTGATTGTAGTATTGGCGGTATCATTACTTGAGGCGCTTTATATTTTGCCATCGCATGTAGCTCGCAAGCCGAGGGAGAAGTCATGGAAAGTAATAAGAAAGTTAAAAAGTGGCCAGCGGTCCATAGCGGAGGCATTTAATCGCTTTGTTAACAAATTTTACAGGCCTTTTCTTGATATGTGCCTGAGAAACAGATATATAACCCTAAGCTCGTCTTTAGCGCTTTTATTACTTATAGGAGGATATGGGTACAGTGACCATATGGGAATGGTGCTGATGCCGGAAGTTGCTGCAGATGAAATAGAAGCTGGGGTGAGGTTGCCCGTAGGCACAACCACAGAGCAGGCCGCCAAGGTTGCCCATGAAATATCAAACTCAACCCAGCGTATGTTTGATGAGCATAATCTCTATGAGGTTGCCGAAGGCATAAAAACCAATGTACGTGGAAGGGATTTTATTGATGTTGAAGTTGTGATGAAGCCTCCTGATGAAAGGGATATATCCGCAAGGGAATTTATTCAGCTATGGAGAGATAACATTGGTGATATTGAAGGTGTGGACCAGATCACATTTGAAGCTGAAAGAGGCCCCGGCGGAGCGCGGCAGGATATAAGTGTTGACCTAAGCCATACGGATATTACAGTTCTGGAGAAAGCAAGCCAGGCCTTTGTAGAGCGTGTTACTACCTTTTCGGAAACGCGTGATATCAGCGATAACTTCAACATGGGTAAGGTGCAGCTTGGCTTTGAGCTCCTTCCGGAAGGCAGGGCCCTTGGCCTCACACCCTCAGCGGTAGGCCAGCAGGTACGTGATGCATTTTATGGTGCCCTGGCTATACGGCAGCTACGTGGTATCAACGAAACAGAGATCAGGGTAAAGCTGCCCCGTGAAGAACGGAAGGACCTTAATAACCTGGAAGAATTTATAATCCGCACCCCAGATGGAACGGCAGTACCCTTACTCAATGTGGTTAAGGTTTCCGAAGGAGTAACTTTTCAAAACATCAACAGAAGGGACGGGCGCAGGGTGGTAAACGTTGGTATGGATGTCGAGCCTGCCAATGCCCAGACGCGGGTTCTCAAATCATTGAATGAAGAAGTGCTGCCCCAGCTGCGCGCAGATTTTCCTGGGATTTCCTGGACCTACGAGGGCAGCCAGGCTGACATGCGGGAATCCACACAGGCCTTACGCGCCGGGTTTATCATTGCCATGCTTGTGATTTTTGCGCTGCTGGCTGTTGCGTTAAACAGCTATGTGCAACCGTTAATTGTGATGCTTGCAATCCCTTTTGGTATTGTAGGAGCGGTAATCGGCCATATACTTCTTGGGTATGACCTTTCTCTAGTTAGCCTTATGGGGGTCATTGCCTTATCGGGCGTTGTCGTGAATGACTCCCTTATCATGATAGATTATGCCAACAAACACCGTGGAAATCATTCAGCCTATGATGCAATCCATGAGGCTGGCATCCGCCGGTTCCGGCCAATTATATTGACCACGCTGACAACTTTTGGAGGCCTTACTCCGATAATATTGGAAACGTCGCGCCAGGCATACCAGCTTATTCCTATGGCTATCTCACTGGGCTTCGGGATTGTATTTGCCACAGCTATCATACTTGTGATTGTGCCTTGCCTTTATTTGATTTTGGATGATATTGTAAGAAAGACTAAGAAGGTGAAGGCGTGAAATGAGTACCCCAATTTAAAATTGCTTGTTATACTGTCATCCGACTAAAAATATTGAGGATTTGAAATGTATTTTAAATGAAATAAAGAAGCTTTTCCAGGTTTATAAA
>CAZNMG010000049.1:0-3264 GCA_964574075.1 uncultured Owenweeksia sp. | reverse complement strand
CGATACTTACAATCGGCTATGTAATTAATAAAGGCGCCCTGGGTAACTTCAGCCTTCGTGCTGATCCCTGTTCAGGTCCTGTAGGCAGTGTGATCTTTACGCTTAACGGTACACAGGTACAGCAGGAGAATATGGCTCCTTATTCCATTAATGGAGATAATGCCAGTGGATATACTCCATGGAATCCAGCCCCAGGGTCTTACACCCTTACCGTTACCCCATACTCCAGTGGCAACGGAAATGGAACACAGGGTACTTCAGAAACTGTAAATTTCACCGTTGTAGATAATGGCGGATCCGTTGATTGCAATGGTGATCAAAATGGTAGCGCCTTTATTGATGACTGCGGTGTATGCGCAGGAGGAAATACAGGTGTTACACCAAATTCGAGCAAAGACAATTGCGGAGTATGCTTCGGTGATAACTCTTCCTGTAATCAAGGTTGCGATCATCTTGAGGTTACTTCCTTTACTCTTATGGAAGCAGGTCCCAACGGCCAGGAAATAGCTACCCTAACCAATGGTTATGTAATTGACCTTTCCACTACCCCTGATTTTAGCATTCGTGCCAATGAGTGTGATAGTCCTGTTGGAAGCGTAGAGTTTATCCTGAACAACAATTCAATAAAAGTTGAGAATGTAAGTCCTTATTCCATCAATGGCGATGGTGCCGGTGGCTACGATGCGTGGAACCCGGGTGTGGGCACTTACACTTTAGTAGGAGTTCCCTACTCTGGCAGCAACACCAATGGCACCCAGGGAAATTCCCACTCAGTAACCTTTTCCATAGTGAATGGCGGAGGCGGAAGTGTAGACTGTAATGGCGATGCCAACGGATCAGCATTTGTTGATGATTGTGGGGTATGCGCAGGTGGCAACACCGGTAAAACGCCCAACGCTGACAAGGACAACTGCGGGGTATGTTTTGGTGACAATTCAACCTGTGGTGGCGGATGTGTTGACAACCAAGTGGTTTCCCTCACCCTGATGCATGATGGCAATGATGGAGTTATTGAGGAGTTGAATGATGGTGACGTAATAGACCGCAATGTGATCAACGGTTTCAGCGTACGTGCTGATGTTTGTGACGATCCGGTAGGAAGCGTGGTCTTCGAACTCAACGGCAGTGTTATTCAAACAGAAAATTCTGCGCCCTATTCTGTAAACGGAGATGGTGCAGGTGGTTATAACGCCTGGAATCTTGGATCAGGAAACTATACTCTAAAAGCCACTCCCTATTCCAATGGTAATGGCAACGGTACGGCTGGTATTCCTATCACCGTAAGTTTCTCAGTAGTTGGCTCCAGCCAGCCCAATGATTGTAACGGAGTGCCCGGAGGCTCTGCCTTTGTTGATGATTGCGGAGTTTGTGCCGGAGGTAATACCGGAAAAACACCTAACGCCAACAAGGACAATTGCGGAGTATGCTTCGGCAACGGCTCCAGTTGTAATGGTGGCAATGCCGGCTGTGGAGAATTTATTGAGAGCAATGGCCTCGTGGTTGTTGAACTGGAATCTGTTGCTCCTAATGGAAGTGACTGGTACGTGGGCAATGGCAATGTGAATGGCCAGAATATCCCACCCCCCAGCGGATACTACTATATGTGGAAAGCCTTTTGCGGTTCTCCTCCCAACTACAGCGGTTGCTCAGGTGCTGAATCCCCAAGCAACAGCCGTGCAATGACTTATAAAGTAAAGATCAATACTCCCGGACGTTACCGTTTCCAGATGAGGAGCTGGCAACCGGCCATAAAATTTGGCTCACACAGCCTGGGATCGGAGAACAATGACTTCTTCCTTCAACTACCTGATGGAGGAGGTTTGAAGAAAAAAGGTGGTACCGAAATAAATATAGGTAGTAGTGAGTGGGTAAAAGTGTATCAGAACACTACTAAGCAGTGGGTGTGGAGAACCACCACGGTGGATCACAATCCTCACGACATTTATGTGGATTTCCCTTCTGCCGGAACCTACACTGTAAAGATCGGTGCCCGCTCCAAAATGTTTGCAATGGACCGCTTTGTACTGTACCGCTCAGATAATAGTTCCAATAATGTTTCTGAAGGTACGGCAACAACCGCTATGCCTCCACAGTCAAACAGGGGAGCGTGTAACTCTGTAGCCGGTAGTAACAACGGAGATCCGAACGAGATCAACGGTCAGTTTCAGTCTGCGGATGACAATGGTGGAGGAGTTGCATCTGACAATGACAATTCCGGTGCAACAGCCAATTCTACTAATTCAGACCAGGACATGGAAACCCGCATGAGTGTGTACCCTAATCCTACTGACGGAGAAATTACCCTTCACTTTGACGGAAAGATTTCCGGAACTTATGACATCATCATCTACAACCGCATAGGTCAGGTGGTATATCATCAGGAGGAATCAAATTCCGCAAGCAACGAGCGGAAGGTTGAACTGCACAATCTCGCAGCAGGAATTTACCTTCTGGAGGTAAAATCCTCAACCCAATCCTTTAAGGAAAAGGTGGTAGTACGGTAAAATGCCGCTGAGGCATAGCCTGAATTTTAGAAAAGCGCATCTTGTAAAAGGTGCGCTTTTTTTATGTAATTCTATTTGAAAATATCTTTCATTTTAGAGATGCAAAAATTTTGGCGAAGTATACTATAGAATAATACCCCATATTGGGGAGGCCGGAAACGATTAAAAAAATAAAAGAGAGAAAAAGGGAAATTCGGTAGGCCCTAGGAAGGAATATTTTATAGACGTAATTCTGAGGTTTTGATAATCGATATGGAAATCAATATACCCCTGAATATAAGGGTGACAAAGCAATTCAGGTATTTTGGGGGTAGGGAGGGCCAATCTTTTCAAAAAAAATTATGGCCTCAATAAACAATTTTTCACCACATTCTCCTAAATCTATGCCAATGGCACAACTAATGTTACGCCTTTATCTTTAGAAGGAAAAGCCTTTGCGTTGATAATCAAGCATTTTATGGTGAATTTTCACTACCCAGTTTTTATAATTTGGAAAGAAAATTCTATGTTATTTGGAGATTGTTAACCTGTTATCTAACAAATGTTTTTAACCACACATGAAAAACAGAAATTTACTTAACCCGGGATGCTATCTAACGTTGATCGCACTATTAATTTCCCAGGTTTCTTTTGCAACCAGCATACCCAAAGAGGAACTGAACGCCCCAATGGCTTCTGTTACCCTTACATTGATCAATGCGCATACAGATCAGGATATAAGGCTGCTCAATGATGGAGATGTTATTAATCTCGCCACCTT
>CAZNMG010000048.1:0-3291 GCA_964574075.1 uncultured Owenweeksia sp. | reverse complement strand
TTCACTGATGCTTTTATTGGTGTTCCTCATCTGAAACATTTCAGATACTGAAAATGGATATCCCAGGTATGCTATTTGCTGATGGCGCAAAGCTTCTTCTGCCCCGCGTAAATTAGCTACAATGGCTAAAAGTTTGGTGTTGGTCCGGTCGAGGCGTAAACCTTCCAGTACCTCTGCCGTATCGCGCATTTGGGGTATTGCCTTTGGCGAAACAAAACTTCCGAAATCAATGGTGTCAAAACCCACTTTAAGCAAGGAGTTTATATAATCGATCTTCTTTTGGGTGGGAATAAATTCTTGAATGCCCTGCATGGCATCACGCGGGCACTCAATGATCTTTAACGGTTTTTGCTCCTCCACAATGGCGTTTGGTAATCTTTTAATGTTTCTTTTCTGGAATGCGCTTTAAGGCTTCTGTAAAATACCGCCAAAACTTCTGCACCGAAGATATGGATACCCGTTCATCAGGTGAATGGGGACCTTTTATGGTTGGGCCAAAGGAAATCATTTCCAGATTTGGATAGTGCTTACCAATTAGTCCACATTCCAGACCGGCATGGCAAGCCAATACCCTTGGAGATTCATTGAATAATTCCGTGTACAGATCTTTCATCATGCCCAGCATTGGTGCATTGGGATCCATTTTCCAGCCCGGGTACGATCCGCTGTGCTGCACTTCCGCACCAATCAGATGAAAAGGGGCCGCCACCGAATAAGCCATATCCCACTTGGCCGATTCCCTGTCACTGCGGGTAAGGCATTTCACCTCCACTTTACCATCCTTTGCCAATACCCGGGCCAGGCTGTTTGAGGTTTCTACCAGATTCTCCACATCAGGACTAAGCCTTCGGATACCATCATGGCAGCACTGAATAGCCTGCAACAACCGCTCCTGGTCCTCCTTATGCATTACTTTCTGAAAAGGCTTGATGGCAGTGTAACTTATCTTAAGACCCGGGTCGGTTGTTGCGAACTCAGATTCGAGTTCCGTTATCACACCATCCCATCTGGCCATAAGATCGTTCACCATTGAACTGTCAACACACACAGTGGCCGTAGATTCCCGCGGAATGGCATTGCGTAAACTCCCACCATCTATGTGGCCGATCCGGGCTCCGGCCTCATGGCCGCCCATCAAAATCCGGTTCATGATCTTATTGGCATTGCCGCGCCCGAAGATTATATCCATGCCTGAGTGGCCGCCCTGGAGACCTCGGACTTTCAGCTCATAGCAGGCCCAGTTCTTTTCAATTTCCTCTTCGCGGTAATTCCAACTAATGTCGGTATCCACCCCACCTGCACAGCCAATGCTCAATTCATCATCATCCTCTGTATCCAGGTTCATCAGGATCTCCCCCTTCAGCCAGTTGTGCTTCAGCTTCTGGGCACCGGTCATTCCGGCTTCCTCATCTACGGTCAGCAGCGCCTCCAGGTCGGGGTGTTCAATGTCAGTTGACGAAAGCACCGCCATAATTGCCGCCACACCCATTCCGTTGTCAGCACCAAGTGTGGTACCTTTTGCCTTTACCCAATCCCCATCGATCCGGGAACGAATTCCCTCAGTTTCAAAATCAAAATCAGTATCGCTGTTTTTTTGATGAACCATATCAACATGGGCCTGCAGGACAACCGGTCTGCGGTTTTCCATGCCTGCAGTGGCAGGTTTCCGTATCACCAGGTTGCCGATTTCATCCTGTTCATAATCCAACCCCAGTCCTATGGCAAAATCCTTTAAAAACTTCAGTACCCGCCCCTCATTTTTTGAAGGCCGGGGTACAGCATTCAGTTCTTCAAAATGTTGCCAGATCCTGTTGGGCTGCAGTTTGCGCACTTCATTATTCATGGTTCAAAAATGTTTTTGGATTCTCTAACTCAATCTATTGCAGCGGTAAGCCTGCTGCGTGATTACTCATACGTTTTACTGATTCTAATAGTTTCCAAAATACTTTCGCAGGCCCCACTCCAGCGCCAGCAAAATTAGGAAAACAGCAAACGTCCATCTCTTGTCAATGATACTGCCTGTGCTGGTTTCAAGCACCTGATAGCTTTTAGCTTCGGAATTATTCCAAAGGGCTTCGCGGAGATCCTCCCGCTGGGCATACCTGAAAAAATTGCCCTCGCTTTGTGCAGCGAGCCTTCGCAACAGGTTGTGTCTGGCCACGAGATCGTTTTCCTCGAGGTGGCTGGTTTCTATCAGAAGGCTTCCCCTTCTTTCAAAGGTTTCATCACCCAATGCTGTAGAGGCTTTCCAACTATAAAGTCCGGCAGGTAACCTCCCTGCGCTGAGGCGATAGGTTTGCTGCGAACGGGCAAATGTAAAAGGGTAGGTATCACCATTCTCTCCGGTAAAGGTGATCTCCACTTCGGGCTCGTTGGTGAGTTCAAGCGAACGGTTGTATAACCGGGCATCCGCTGTTACCCTCTCCGCCACGTCAAAACGGGAAGGCATTGTCACATCAAAACGTTCACGCTGCCGGGCGGTGGTCAGGTATTGTACGGTTTTGGCAATAAGACCGTCAAATATGTCATGGCTGCGATTTTCACGGTAGTCATGCAGACGCCAGCGCCAAATGCCTGTACCCAGGGTAAAACCCTTCTTCTGTTCGAGATCGCCCTCAGTCTCCGGCATAAAAAACCACAAGGGATCCTCTGTTTCTACCGTGCCTATTTTCTTATAGAATAAGGGATAATAGCGCTCCTTCACATCAGCGCGGCCAAAAGGAGCCCATAAGGGCGGCAGGTCCAGGGACCAGTTTATTTCTCGCTCATCAACCGTAAAAAGATCAAATTCACCCGATAGACGCACATTGGTTTCTTCAAATCCTTTTCCACCTGAAATTACACCAGTAAGGTTGCCGAGCTCCTGCACCGGAGTACTTTCTCCCTGTATGATCCAAAAGGAATTTGCGTCTGTGGCGAAGCGCGTCAGCATTTTTGCGGAAGGATCATGCAAAATATAAAGATCGGCTTCAATGGGTTCTTCAGGAATATCCGCTGCAATAAACGTATTCACCTCATACTGTTCGAGTCCCTTAAGGGCCCGGGCTATGGCAGCCATATCAGGATGAGGACCTGACCCTATCAAAGCAATCTTTTTGCGGTTACTCACAATTTCATTGGTAAACGACCGGGTATTGTTAGTGGTGTTTTCTTCACCTGAAAGTTGGGAAAGGGAAACCGTATATCGCTGCAGACCCGGGGATGTCGCCTTTAAGAAAAAGTCAACTCTCTGAAAGTAATCGTTTTCACTGATAGCGATGGATTCACGGTAAAGCTGCTGGCCCCGGCTGT
>CAZNMG010000047.1:0-4413 GCA_964574075.1 uncultured Owenweeksia sp. | reverse complement strand
TTGAATCCTTCTCTTCCCAGCAGGCTTTCTTTATCGTGCAAATATTGGTTTTTGTTTGCGTACGGCTCTTGCTAAAGCTGGAAAAATCACTGTAGTCAAAAAGATATTCGGTAGCTTCAGTCATACTACGGATGTTCAGCGGGTAGTGCACATGCCAGGCGAGATCCTGAAGAAAAGGATCCTTGCGCTGTACCAGGTGATACTCATACGAGCGGGAATACGCATCAAACCGGGCATGGGCATCGGAAGGTACTTTTACGAATCTCTGCAAAGCAATATCGCGGGGCAGAAAACTGTTGAGACGATCCAGTGCCTGGGAGCCAATGGCCTTCTCCACATCAAAGTGGGCCCACATCTCCCGGGCATGCACTCCGGTATCTGTACGCCCCGCTCCTATAAGGTAGACCGGTTCATTCAGCACTACCGAAAAAGACTCGTTCAGCTTTTCCTGCACTGTGGGTGCATTGGGCTGGATTTGCCATCCGTGAAAATTTTTACCGAAATAAGAGAGCTGTACAAAGTACCGCAAGAGCCGATTTTTTTAAACTTCGCAAATGTAAACCAAAGACGTTAGAACATTGATCCGCATTTCCCTATTGAGCGATACCCATTCCTATATTGATGATCACATCCTCCAACTATGTAAAGGCAGTGATGAGATATGGCACGCGGGTGATATTGGCACCCTGGCTGTAACTGATGCCCTGGCCCGGGTGGCCCCTGTAAGAGCTGTGTACGGCAATATTGACGACAGCGGGATCAGGTCTTCCTGGCCGCTGCACGCCCGGTTTATGGCTGAAGAAGTTGATGTATGGATCACACATATTGGCGGCTACCCTGGTCGCTATTCCCATTATGTAAGACCTGAAATTTACCGGCAACCCCCCAAACTTTTTATCACAGGCCACAGCCATATATTAAAAGTGATGAACGACAAAAAGCTGGGGATGCTCCATATGAATCCCGGTGCGATCGGCAAACATGGCTTTCAGAAGGTGCGCACGATGCTACGGTTTAAAATTGAAAAAGACAGGATCTTTGACCTGGAAGTGGTGGAGATGAAAAGGTGATGGACAGCGGTAATTTATCTAATTTAATAATGCAGGTGATGGGAAGATGAAGGCATCAAATTACCAGCTCCCCTCCTTTTCTACGACCTTTACATTTTTCCGAAATAAAAAATTTCCACCATTTATTTCGGGGTCGCTGATAAAGAAAATATAGCCACCGTGCACCTTCACCTTACCCGGGAATGCGTGATCATATAGATTCACCTTACGGGCTGGATTATCAATATGATCTACATGCACACGTCCCGGAGAACTGTTGTAAATGGCATAGATCTCACCAGAGAGGACATCAGCGGTAAGGTAATCCAGACCATCATCTGAAATGTGGGAGATCTTTTTCTGCGGCCCTGCCGCCAGGTCTGTAAAACGGTACTCCATCCGGCTTCCCAGGCTGAAAATTCTGAGCTCGCCATCATGCGGAAAAACATAGTAAGCGGCCGGGGCCAGAATCCGGGATTCCATCCAGTCAAACTGCATCGTATTTTGCAGATCCTGAAGACTGGCCTTGAGTTGAGGAACAGACATGGCGTATCGGTCGTCTCCGGCATTACGTTGGGCAATGAAATATTCAAGACCGTACTCACTCTCCAGATAGTTTATCCCAGCCGAGTCACCGATCTCGTAAAACGGCTTGGTGGTACCGCCATCAGCATATAAAAATGAGGTGACCAATCCCCGCTTTCGCCCCATGCTGTAAATAAGCCCATCCTTAAAGCGACACTCGCAGCCCCTCAAATAGCGATCAAAATTTTCAGCGGAATGAGGGTATATGAATCGAATATCTTCAAAATCATAAAATACCTGGTAAGCTGTATCAGCATTTACAATATGAAGGTTGCCCAGGCAGTCTTTAAATATCTCCGTGAATCGACCTGGGGTAAGACTGCGCTCCACCACTGTCCCACGGTGGGTAATCAGGCGTACTTCGCGCCCCGAATTGCCCAGCAGAAGAATGTGATCATCATAAAAATCAAAATCCAGGACATGGTTTGCCATGCGGAAGTAGGACTCTTTCCGATCCCTTACCGTTACATCCTCAAGTTGCAGGGCAGCCGGCTCCAGGTTTATCACAACCTCATGTTTGATCACCCTGACGAGCTGAGTTTGATGGGCAATTTCGCTTACCACCAGCACTACCGGCAGTTTTTCAACCTCTATGCTAAAATCACCCTCGCTGTTGCTTACCACCCCCGTTTCCGAACCTTTTATAAAAATATGGGCATAGGGCAAAGGCTCACCACTTTGGCTGTCGAGAACCTTGCCTGTAACTACCACCTGCGAGTAGACCGAGGTGCAGGCACAACACAGAAATAGGAATAAAAAATTTTTGAAACTCACAGGGCCAGAAGTTTAACAACCAGCCCTAAAGGTAAAAAAAAAGCACGCCCCGCAGTAAGCGGTACTACCGATATTGATCCCTTCCATCTGGTGGATTTATACAATCCTCCTCAACGAAGACGATCTGCGGCCCTTACCAGCGCTTCATCCTTCATGATGGCACGGTTTGCCAACACGATAAAAATAATAGCCACAATTGGCATGAAGGATGCGAGGCCAAGGGATGATTGATCTTCATTCATGCTGTTGAAATAAACAAAAAGCATGAGCCCGAGCAACACAAAATTTATAATGATATTGATACGTCCGGATACTACTTGCTGCTGTCGGTTGCGGTACCTGAAAATGCTGAAGAGAGAAATAAGTGTGCTGAGGACGGTGAGCACAAAATAGCTAGGATCATCCAACATGAGGTAGGGTTGGCCATTAAAAGAGTAAACCGGAAACAGAAAGCTAAGAATACCGCTGGCTACGGCTGCAAAAAGCAGGTAAATGGACTGTATGCGTTGGATCATGTAGGGTTATTTTGCGGTCAAATTTCATAAAAATATAAGGAAGTGCCCCTTGAATATTCCAAGAATTTGTAATATTGCGTTGATTCTGCAATCGGCAGCATCACCCCATACTCCCAAAGTTCCACATCACAACCTATCGAAAAGCTATAATCACATTGTTATAGTTCCCGAATTTTTATAATCTTTTTATTTTTTAGATGTACGATATTAATGAGCTAAAAGGCATGAAACTTCCTGACTTAAAGGATATTGCCGAAACATTAAAGATCAAGAAGTACAAATCCCTCAACAAACAGGAATTGGTATATAAAATACTTGATCACCAAGCGGTGAACCCGACTGCCGCAGCCCCAAAAGCGGATAAATCACCCACGGAAACTCCGGCCCCTGCACCAACTGAAAAGGCTGAAAAAACCGCCTCTGAGCCAAAAGCCAGAGAGGAAGATCCCGGAAAAACACCAAAGCAGAATCCTCCCCGCGAAAAGCAGCTACAGGATAAGACGCAGCCCGGCCCACGGCCTCCGCGAGGCCCGAAGCCCGAAAACAGGGGAAACCGCAATGAAAATCGTCCCAAGCGCACTCCTGATAACCGCAGTGATAATCGTCCGGACAACCGAAGCGAAGGGCGTGGTGATAACCGCGGAAACGATAACAGAGGTGACAATCGCAATGATAACCGCAATGACAATCGCGGGAATGAAAACCGTAATGATAACCGCGGCAACGACAACAGAGGCAATGATAACAGAGGGGGTGACAACCGTGGAAACGACAATCGCCCTCAGCAAAACCCCAAAGGGCGCGAATATGAATTTGACGGTATTATTGTAAGTGAAGGCGTACTGGAAATGATGCCCGATGGCTATGGATTCCTGCGTTCCTCTGATTACAACTACCTGAATTCCCCCGATGATATTTACCTTTCGCAAAGCCAGGTAAAACTCTTTGGCCTTAAAACCGGAGATACCGTACGTGGACAGATCCGTCCGCCTAAAGAAGGCGAAAAGTATTTTCCTCTGGTAAAGGTGGAAAAAATTAATGGCCGCGAACCGGATTTTGTAAGAGACCGCGTGGCTTTTGAACACCTTACCCCTCTTTTTCCACAGGAAAAATTTGACCTTACCGGTAAAAGAGCCACCTTAAGTACCCGCACAATCGATCTCTTTTCCCCTATTGGAAAAGGACAGCGAGGACTGATTGTGGCCCAGCCAAAAACAGGGAAAACTACTTTACTTAAAGAGGTGGCCAATGCCATTGCTGCCAATCACCCCGAAGCCTACATGATCATTCTGTTGGTAGATGAGCGCCCGGAAGAGGTAACAGATATGGCCCGTAACGTAAATGCTGAGGTTGTAGCTTCAACTTTTGATGAGCCGGCCGACCGTCATGTTCGGGTAGCCAACATAGTTCTCGAAAAAGCAAAGCGGATGACGGAGTGTGGCCACGATGTAATCATCCTCCTCGACTCCATCACCCGCCTGGCCCGTGCC
>CAZNMG010000046.1:0-7942 GCA_964574075.1 uncultured Owenweeksia sp. | reverse complement strand
TACCTGAACATAAATTTAGCCGAAATCTTTTCCATGACACCAATTTCCATGGAGGTGATTAGATCATATCCATGATCATATCGGATGCCCTTCTTTTTAGAGATCATTAGGTTTTGCGTGTAAGGATAGGTTTCGAGATCTAATGAGTTTCTATACCGTCCTAAATGCAGATGATAGCCTCCTCCTAAATGAAACTTAGACACCTGAAGATCAAGTACTTGTGCGTTTGAGGATAGAGCCAGAATAAATAAAAAGGCTACCCATATGATATGTCGGACAGTCATTTCACTACAAGTTTTACTCTTTATGGATAGAAACGCAGAGCATAGCTAATTTATTCTAGGTTAAGAAAAAAGAGCTTTAGATTTTAACAGGTGGATTGTGTAAGGGGAACGGATAATTTATGGAAACTCAATAGGGTTAGAAAGGATGGGAAATCCGATAAGTTAAGCCAAGTCCCCCACCAAATAGAACAATCGAACTTAAGCTTTTATTGACGCTTGTTAATAATTGAGATTCAAGAAAAAGCATAAATCGCCATGGATTACTGATTTTGCGACTTAGAGAAATTTCCACATTGGGCCTAAAATAGATACCATACCAATAATCCTCAATACCACGATTTATGGTTATATCTACGTACTTCCTATTATCGGGATAAATTTCCTGTACATGGGAACCTGAGAGGGGAATGAAACTGCTTATACCGATGGGCAACTTTATATTATTACGCCCTCCTGGCCCTAGCGCTACCCGGTATGTATATCCTAACTCAGGCACTATGTAAAGCAAGTTAACTGTTGAACTTCCTCTTTCATAATCGCCAAACAAAGGCCCATAGAGAGGATCATAATTTGGGTTTTGCAGTTCGATTTGCTGATAAGACTTGCTCACTGATAATGCTATTTCCAGTCCTGAGTTAGCAGTTTTGCATTCGTGGGAATAAATCAATTCAGTATGATAAGAAAATTGCTTTATTCCGGAGACATTGTCTGCTTCCCAAAAAGTAAACTGATTATTATATTCTATTGCCAGCCCAGGGTTTTGATATCCAAGAATCCACCCAACTTTTTGCTGACCGGAAACTAAAAGTGACAATAGGCATATGGCCAAGAGATACAATTTCTTCATCCGTACTATTCCTTAATAATTTGAATGCAACTCTTTCACCGTTAGATGACAAGACTAAAGCCTGATAAATACCCGCTGGTAGTGAAATTTGGCCTGAACAAAAACGGGGAGGTAAAAATTCCCGGCAAAAGAAGCAAATTCTGCATGGTTAAAGGGTTTCTTTGTTGATAATTCGGTAATAGCGTTTCTATTATGCTCTACCCCGCAAATCATTTTACCTTTACCCGCCAAACAAAAACACATGTCCACCTTCCTCGCCCAAACGGCTACCGATATTTTGGAGAAGCATCCGGAGCTGAAGGACATCAGCATTATTTTGCCCAGCCGCAGGGCCGCGGTTTTTCTAAGAAAAGAGCTGGCGCAGCAGATAACCAAACCAGTTTGGAGCCCATCCATTACCACCATTGAGGATTTCCTGCTCCAAAACCTGCAACTTGAAAAAGCAGACCAGGCAACACTGATTTTCCGGCTGTACCAATCTTACATGGAAGTGGCCTCAGAGCCTAAGGAGAATTTTGCGGAATTCAGCCAATGGGCTCACTTGCTTTTGGCTGATTTTACCGAAATAGACCGCTACCTCGTAGATGCCCCCCAGCTCTTTGCCTACCTGGCGGATGTGGAGCGCATCCGGAAATGGGATCTGAAAGGCGGAGAGATGACGGAGATGGTAAAGCGCTACCTCAAAACCTGGGAACTTCTGCCGCACCTTTACCGTCATTTTTACCAGTCCCTGCTTGCTGAAAAAAGAGTGTACCAGGGTATGGCTTACCGCGAGATGGCTACGCGGATGGATGAGTTGGTCTCCGGTTTTAAATCGAAGGGCGGGAAATTTCTCTTTATCGGTTTCAACGCGCTCAACGCAGCGGAGGAAAAGATCCTCACCAGTTTGTATCGCGAGGGGCTGGCCAAGTTTTACTGGGATGTGGATGACTATTACTTTGAAGATACCGACCAGGAAGCCGGCAACTTTTTAAGGGCCGGTAAGCTGGTGCGCGAACTGATTGAAAAGGATGATTTTCGCTGGCGGCACAACACTTTAGCCACGCTTCCCAAGAAGATAAAAATTATAAATGCTGCAGGAAACCATGTGCAGGCACTGGCAGCTCACCAGGCTGTTGCTGATTTTAAGGAACAGCAACTGGAGGAGGTTGCTGTGGTGCTGGCTGATGAGAACCTGCTTCCGGTTTTTTTAAACAATATTCCCAAAAGTCTGGAGGGGCTTAATGTAACGATGGGGCTGCCCCTCAAGAGCACCCCTGTGGCCGGTTTCTTCACTCTCATCCTGGAGATGTTTCAGGCGCAGGAAAGCAGCGGCAGGAAAAGCGGGAATGGCCACCCGGCCTTTCATCATCAGCAGTGGGATGATCTGCTTGGACATTCGCTTTTTAAGCTTTGGAGTGGAGATGCACTCGCGGTAGAGGAGTTGAGACGGACCCTTCGCAAGCGGAACTGGATCTATCTTGCGGTACAGGATCTTGCGGGGTGGCACCCTGAGGTTTTCGGCCCTGAAATGCTGCGCTTTTTTGAAGGTGCAGGTAAGGGCGATCTTCCCGGCTTTTGGAATCGGCTGGCCCATCTTACGGATGATCTTCATCAGAAAAACAACAGGAAGGATGCCCTGCTGCAATCGCTTTTCAGTTTTTACCAGCTCTTCAACAGGCTAAGCGATTTAATGGCCACCTATGATTTTGTTACCGACCTGAAGACAGCGGTTCGTTTTTACCGCGACCTCATCAGCCTGGAAACCCTCGATCTTAAAGGCGATCCCCTCAGTGGTCTGCAGGTAATGGGGATGCTGGAAACCCGGACCCTTGATTTCAGGAATCTGGTAATCACTTCCCTCAACGAGGATGTTTTACCAAAAGGACGCTCCGAAAACAGCCTTATCCCTTTTGACATAAAACAGGAGTTTGGCCTGCCCACCTATTTTGAGAAGGATGCGGTTTTTGCTTACCATTTCTACAGGCTTTTACAGCGTGCGGAAAACGTGGCACTGATCTATAACGGTGCCACAGAAGGCTTGCGCAGTGGAGAGCCCAGCCGGTTTATAAGGCAGCTGGAGTATGAGTTGCCAAAGGTCCATACCATTACCCGCAGCAACTACAACTTTGATGTGCATATTGCCGCAGCTGACGAGCAGATCATCAAAACACCGGCTGTGATGCAGCGCCTTCGTGAAATGGCCTCCAGGGGATTTTCGCCCACCTCATTGACGGATTATATAAATGACCCGGTGGAATTTTATAAAAAACGGGTACTCAACCTTCAGGAGTTTGATGAGGTGGAAGAGGTGGCGGGCTACGATACGCAGGGAAATGTCATTCATGAGCTACTAGAGAAATTTTATTCGAAAGGACCGATGGTAGCAAAGCCGGTGCTGAAACCTGATGATGCTGTTTTTGAACAGTCCGAACAGGAGATACGTGAGCAGGTGGTGGAATTGCTCAGGGGGCAGGGTCTTCGGCATTTAGATACCGGTAAAAATCTGATGATCCGGGAAATACTTACCGGAATGATGGTGAATTTTCTTAAAAAGGAAAAGGAGGAACTGCAAGTCATAAATAAAGCCGGACATGTTTGCAGCCTGCTGGCGTTGGAAGAAAAGTTGGCTGCCGAAGTAGTGCTGAGCGATGGCACTATTGTAAAACTAAAGGGCACAGTGGACCGTGTGGACAGGGTGGGTGACAATATCCGCATTATTGATTATAAGACCGGTTTTGTTGATCCCTCTAAACTTAAAGTGAAGGAGATGAATGATCTGAAGCAACCTTTGGATTATAACAAGTCTTTACAACTAATGACTTATAGCTGGCTTTATTTGCAAAATCATAACGGCCACGCGGAGGTGTTTCCGGGTATTATTAGCCTGCGCAATAGTGGGAGTTGGATAATGCCACTCAGCTATCAGCGCAATGAGGCCATAAGCCGAGAAGTGGTAATGGAGTTTGAGGAGTTCTTAAAAACTGTTTTTGAAGAAATTTTTGATCAATCGATCCCTTTATCGAAAAAGCTATTAACTTTACAATCAGATGAGTAAGACTGTTGCCATACTGAGCCTTCTTTTTTTAGCCCCGCTTTTGTCGCTGGCTCATGGCGATAAAATACCTATTCAGATATCCGGAGTAGTCTCCGAGAGATTGGCCGGAGGTGCCGTTGAAGGTGCGGTTATAAGCATTGAAAGAAATGGGCAGGTCATTCAGTCAATCCAAACGAATGATAAGGGGCAATTCTCTATAAAAGTGGAAGGGCCTTTAGGGCGGATGGATCAGATAAGGATCAGTGTGTACAAATCCGGGTATAAAACCGCAGATTATGTACCGGTAAACTGTAATAACAGCCAGATCAAGATTGAGCTTGAGCGTAAGGAAGCCATCCCAATACTAAGACCTTTTGGTGGAGCCGCCAGTATGTCCATCTGATGATAAACCGCCCGCAAATTGAGGGTGCCGCTGCCCGCATTGCTTCCCATATCCATCAAACCCCGATTTTTACCAGCACTTTTATTAATGAGCTCTTAGAAGCAGAGGTCTTCTTTAAGGCGGAAAATCTTCAAAAAACCGGCTCATTCAAGGCGCGTGGTGCCATGAATTCACTGCTTAAGCTTTCCGCAAGTGATGCTGCTCAGGGGGTAGCAACGCATTCCTCGGGCAACCATGGGCAGGCACTGGCCTGGGCCGCCCGCCAAAAAAACATCCCCTCGTACATTGTAATGCCCGAAAATGCCCCAGCCGTAAAAGTGGAGGCGGTAAAAGGTTATGGGGCCGAGGTGATCTTTTGTAAGGCAAATTTGCAGGCAAGAGAAGATACTTTGGCGAGGGTGCAGGATAAACATGGCGCTGCTTTTATCCCACCTTATAATTTCCACAATACCATTGAAGGCCAGGCCACCTGTGCACGTGAAATACTGGCTCAGGTTGGGAAGATCGATTATTTACTGACACCTGTGGGAGGTGGAGGCCTGCTTTCAGGATCGGCTTTAAGCATGCATTTTTTTTCACCCGAGGTAAAGGTGGTGGGCTGCGAACCGGCACAGGCCGATGATGCAAGGCAGTCGCTTTTGGCCGGAAAACTTATACCCGCTGATAATCCCCAAACTTTGGCGGATGGCTTACGCACTTCTCTTGGTGATATCACCTTTGGGTACATCAGCCAGTATGTGGATGAGATAATTACATGCAGTGAGGATGAAATTGTAACCGCCATGAGGATGATCTGGGAACGAATGAAGCTGGTGGTGGAGGCTTCGGCTGCAGTGCCGCTGGCGTGCATGATTGCCCGACCTGAGGATTGGAAGGGAAAAAGGATTGCGGTTATCCTTTCAGGTGGCAATGTGGATGTGAATCACCTGCCTTTTTAAATCAACGAAGAGACATTCTTCAAAGAGTCGGAAAAGCCTTATTTTTGCCGCAGAATTCTAATCACATTTCCATGAAATTTGGCGTTGTAATCTTTCCCGGCAGCAACTGCGATCAGGATATGATCTATACCCTCCGCAATATAATGAAGCAGGAGGTGGTAGAGCTTTGGCATAAAGACACTGATCTTCAGGATGTGGATGCTGTAGTTTTGCCCGGTGGCTTCTCTTTTGGCGACTATCTTCGCTCCGGCAGTATTGCCCGTTTTTCCCCTATTATGGAAAAGGTGATCGAGTTTGCCCACAACGGGGGAATTGTAATCGGCATTTGCAACGGGTTCCAGGTTCTTTGCGAAGCGGGTCTCTTACCGGGTACCTTACAACACAACCCCACCCATAATTTTATTTGCCGAAATGTGTATCTGAAACCGGCAACCGCCAACAGTATTTTTACTGCAGAACTCCAGCCCGAAAAGGCCTATAAAATTCCGATCGCACATGGTGAGGGCAGTTATTATGCTCCCGATGATATGCTTCAGGAAATTATTGATAACGACCAGGTGATTGCCTATTACAGTTCTGCCAAGGGTGAAATTAATGAGGACGCCAACCCCAATGCTTCCCTAAAGAATATTGCGGGTGTAATGAACAGCAATCGGAATGTTTTCGGTATGATGCCGCATCCCGAACGTGCCTGCGATGTAAACCTTGGAAATACGGATGGCCTTGATTTCTTCAAAGGCCTGGTGAAGAGCATTGTGGCAAAAGCTTCCTGATAACTTTCTAGGGGTGGTATATAGTTTCACCTTCTAAAAATTCCGTTATAATCAGTTTGTGTACTTCCTCCTTTAAGCGAAAGGTGATCTCTGCCTTATAATCCCTTGCGGTAAAGAGAGGCATCTTACGGTCGCTGTTACTCTCCTTTCCAGGTTCATTTCCCGGATAGAATTTTTTGGCGTGAAGCACCAAAGGCGATCGGGAAGTCACCTCTACCGGAACTTCTTCAGAATTTATGATGAGTGAAATAATTTCGGCTTCAGGGAAATCCTCTTCAAATTCAATAATGAATTCTATGCCGGCTCCGCCACCCATTCCCGGTACATATTTGGAATAGCTGGCCCTCGGTTCCGCTACCTTTATCTGCTCGGCCAGCTGGCCTGTTCCGCATTGTAACATCACCAGTAAAATACTGATCCTGAACATTGGTTAAAAAAATAAAAAAGCCGCGAATGAAATTTCATTTGCGGCTTGGGAGGTTATTACTGTACGATTATTTTTTGACGGATTTTTACACTTTCACCATCGAGGCTGAAGAGATAAACACCCGCGGGTAGATCACTGAGATCTATTTGCTTTTCCATACTTCCCTGCACATCCAAACTCATGCGATTGATCAGTCTCCCGATATTATCATGGATATACAGATCCAGATCATATTGGTTAGTACTTTCAATAACCAGGTTTACATGATCGGTAGCGGGATTGGGGAACAATCGGAAATCGAGGTCCGCAGGAATTTCGGTCAGTCCAATGGTGAATTCGGTAAACTCACTTTGTGCAGGGCAGCCATTGTTGTCGAGTATTTCAACACTATATTCCCCGGTAACAGTGGGAGTAAAAGTCCTCCGGGTTTCTCCGCTAATGGCTCCATTCAAATCGTACCACTGGTACCCACTGGCACTAACACTGCTTTCGAGGTAGGTGGGATGAACCACCACCGAGGGTGCTGCGGGCAACGGATGCACTGAGAGGCTGAATGTTTTTGAAATGGTGCCGCAAATCGGGGTATTATAAGAATAGGTGAGGGTGTAGGTACCCAGGCCTACAGAATCCGGATAGAAAATATTATTGTAGATACCGGGGCCGCTATACTGGCCACCTCCCGGGCTACCCACAGAAAGACTTACCGGCCCCTCTCCTTCGCAAACGCTTTCGTTACCGGAAACAGTTACGTTGGTGGGAACAGCCACACCAATATACTTTTTGGCTACAGCCACACATCCATTCGGGGCTGTGTAGGAATAAGTGATCTCATGAGAGCCTATACCGGCTGCTGCAGGATCAAAAATGCCATTGCTCACTCCGCTTCCGCTAAAAATCCCTCCTGCAGGAACCGCAGTCAGGGTAATCGCAGGATCAGTAGCGCACATCACATTAGCCCCAGCGATCTGGGGAGTAATAGTAGGGAACACTTTGGCCACCATGGTGTCAGAATAAGCTATATCAGGAAATGAACAGTCCAGGCTCGAATTCAGAGCGGCATATAAGAGATCTCCATTATTTACCACAGAATATTTGAATTCAGGCAAGGTTGAATTGCCTACATCTACGCCATTTCGATACCAGGTATAAACCGGAGATGCGCCACTGTTTACATGATTAAGGGACAGGGTGAACTCGGAACCCGGACAAAGTGTGTCATTGGCATCGTAAACTGCCTGCACAGCAACAGAATCC
>CAZNMG010000045.1:0-5242 GCA_964574075.1 uncultured Owenweeksia sp. | reverse complement strand
TAATGTTCCACATGAGCCAAAAATAAATAATACTTAATGGAAGGTCTGATCAAATTTTTGAAACCAACCACTAAACTGCATTACATTTTTGTACGGTCAAAATCATTTTATACCGAAAGCGGAAATAAACCTGCTGAAGTCGTTTGCCGCTGCATTGAAGCAAAATTCACGCCCTCAATGCCCATACATGAAGGGCTTCCTCCCATCTGCAGTTTCGGCCATGTGTTTTTACGGTTTGAGAAGACCAAAGCCCCGATCGGAAAAAAACGAGTAGTACGGAGGTGAAGAAGTGTGGAGATTTGAGGGAGTAACAGGTTTAAAAAATCAATTAAATACCAATTACCATGAAAAAGATTTTACGTTTTTTGCTTTCAAACAATCCTTTATTTAACTCAAAGGACCGGCTGATTCTGAACAGAGAGCCCTTAAATATTTACCAGAGACCAAAAAAATCAAACCCCATGAAAAAAGTATTACTTCTCTTATTGGCGGGCAGTGGCCTTTGTGCCCAAAGTGGATGGCAGGTGCTCAATACAGCTACCCCCGAAAGTTTTAACACCACCTACATCACCTCCAGCGGAACTGTGTTTATTGGCAGTGATGACGGGAACATTTATAGCTCCACCGATGGTGGGACCACCTGGGACACGGCAACCACTGCTGCCCAGGACGGAATTGCCGACATCACCTTTATAAGTTCTACGGAAGCCTGGGCGGTGGGTGATGATGGCCTCATCCTTAATTCTACTGACGGAGGCTCCACCTGGAGCAGTGTCACCTCGGGCGCGTCATCAAACCTTGAATCCATATTCTTTGTGAATTCAACCACCGCTTATATTGCCGGGAGGGATGGCACCATATTGAAGTCAACCAACGGGGGCACCAGCTGGACTTCCCAAACCAGTGGTAGTAGTGACAGGCTGGAAAGCGTTTTCTTCACCTCTGCAACCCGCGGTTTTGTAGCCGGAAGAGACGGTGCCTTTCTTGAAACCAGCAATGGGGGTACCACCTGGTCCTCCCTGAGCCTTGGATCTGATGACAATAAGGAGGTTTTCTTTTTGGATGCCGATACCGGCTTTGTAGGAGGTGAAAACGGAATTTTCAAAACCACCGATGGCGGTACCACCTGGAATGCCACGAGCGTGGTGGGTCTTAACGAGATCAACGCCCTGCATTTTGGCTCCTCCACTCATGGGTACGCGGTAGGTGAAATGGGTGAAATCGGGAAAACAGCGGATGGCGGAAACAACTGGAGCCTCGATACAACCATTGCAAGCATAGGCTTAGTGGAGCTTAATGATGTATATTTTATGGATGCCAATAATGGCTTTGCCGTGGGTGACGGGGGCACCATTCTTCGCCACCTCGGCAGCGGCACGCCTCCTGCCAATTTCTGTAACGCCTCCTACTGGGTGGATACTATGAATTCTGGAAATTCAAACGTTTACCTTATCAACAACTCCACTCCGAATAGCTCCAGTTTCATCAATGTTTACAACTGGGACTTTGGCGATGGAAGTACTTCCAGCCAAAAATACCCCATCCATACCTATGCGCAGCCGGGAGCTTACGGGGTGTGTCTTACGTTAATCTCCACTGATGCAAATGGCACAATCTGTACCGATACGCATTGTGATACAGTAGGCCTGGATGCGCAGGGAAATCTCCTGTACAAGAATGCTTCCGTGGCTTTTACCCTTAATGTTATTGATTCCACATCTGTAGGTCAGAGTGAGTTCAGTTTAGGTGTGGATGGTGTCTATCCCAATCCCGCCAAAGACAAGATACACCTGGCATTGCCCGCATCCTGGGAAGGAACTGAGGTGCAATTGATGACTACCAGCGGAAAAGTGGTGAGGACCCTTGATTATATTAGAAATGAAACTATGGATGTTGCTGATCTACCCCGGGGCTTATACCTGTTACGGGTTGTAGATCCGAAACAAAACAGACGTACGGAAAAAGTAATTCTCTACTAACTCAGTTGGCTATGCCGACAAAAGAGAGGGCGGATTTTTTCAATCCGCCCTCTCTCATTTTCTTCCGAAGCCCACTTAGTTTATTCAAGTACCTGAACGTTATCCAGCCGCACTTCTCCAAACAGATCATCATAACCTACAATCCGTCCTTTAATCACAACCTCATCACCTACCTGCACATCAGGAAGGGCATCGGTTTTCAGTAAGGTTCCATACACGCCATTCTCAAGCTTTATATGATCCTTCTCCACTTCCACAGCTTTGCCTCTCACCGCCACCACCTGGTCCAGATAGAGGTTATCGGCAGCCACCTGATCGTTTTGATACTGAGATACCAGTTCGTTTGCCTTAAGTTCGTAGCTGGCATCTTCCCCGGCCACATCGCGATGAGGCTTGTGGAAAACATAGAAATAAGCCGCCACGCCACCAATAATAACAATGATTAAAATCCAAAGTAACTTTTTCATGGTTTTAAACTTTTATTTTCGTTGAAATTATAACATTGAAAACTATAAGCGGGATGTATGCGGAGTGAAATTGCTAAACCGCTGCCTGAACACGTTCTTTGGCGTGATGAACCTTTAGCCTGGCAGCATTGATTTCTAATTGACCCCACTTTTTATTATCCGGATTACCGTTTGTCGCATTGGGAGTTTGTATTTGCGAATTCGGGAGAAACAACTCGCCCGCTGCGTATGCTTAAAATACTTTTGAATGGAGAAAAAGAAATCAACAACTGCCGTGAAGCTAATTAAAACATTATTATTTCTGATAGCCGTTATCGTGGCGCTTCACAGTTGTGAGCACGATCCTTACCCGGCTCCTCCTCCCGGTATTAATGATACTACGGAGAACCCCATTGATACTACAGATCCCAACGATACTACGGACCCCAATGACACTACTATTACACCCACGGGCAAACCCTGCGATCCTGATACAGCGTATTTTGAACGCGATATTCTTCCCATTTTTGCCACCAACTGCGCCTATTCAGGCTGTCATGATGCGGGCACTGCCGAGGACGGGGTTGTACTGAACAGTTACACCAACGTGATAAATACCGCAGACGTGGAAGGTGGGGACCTTGACGCAGGAGACCTTTATGAATTGATCACCGAAAATGACCCGGATGATCGGATGCCGCCCCCACCCAAAACGCCCCTGTCAGCGTCAGATATTGCCCTCATCAGGAAATGGATACTGCAGGGAGCACAAAATCTTAAGTGTGATGAGGACAGCATTCCACCTTCCTCAATCTCTTTTTCGAGAGACGTGCACCCCATCTTCAAGCAATCATGCCAGCCCTGCCATAGCGGGTCGACTCCACCAAACGGACTGCTGCTGACTAACTTTACGCAGATAAAAAATGCTGTGCAAACCAATGAAGTGCTTCCAAGAATAAACCACCAGCCGGGATTTAACCCAATGCCCCCGAGCGGCATAAAGCTGAGCCAAAGTAAGCTGGACAAAATTGACGCCTGGGTAGCCGCGGGCTTCCCCAACAATTAAGGAGGATGAAGAAGAAAATTAAAAATAGTATCCTTAAAAGTACAATACTGACGCTGACGGTTGCTTTGGTCGCCTCCTGCTACAACGATAGTAAGGAACACCTGTACCAGAATTTTTCCACAACAGGCTGCGACACTACCTCCGGCATCAATTACTCTGAAAATATTGCACCCATTCTCTCGGCCAACTGCGCCCTTTCCGGTTGCCATGTAGGCTCAAGTCCCCAATCGGGGCTCGATCTGAGCAACTATAATGACGTAAGACAGGTAGCCCGCAGCGGACAGTTGGTAGGGAGAATTACCGGCACCATGGGAAGCATTATGCCTCCCACCGGTGCCCTGCCCCCTGACCTCATCAATCAGATTGAAACCTGGGTGGATGCAGGTGCTTGTGATAATTAACATTTAAAAAATAACACCATGAAAACGCAAAAATTTGTTCTGGCTTTAATAGCCGTAATCGCCTTTGGTAGCCTTAGCGCCCAAAAACTTATGACCCGCAATGGCAATGTGAAATTCTTTTCCGATGCAGCCATTGAAGACATCGAAGCCATCAATAACCAGGTTTCGAGTGTGCTTGACCTGGAGACAGGAGAGTTTGCCTTTTTGGTACCTATAAAAGGCTTTATGTTTGAAAAAGCGCTGATGCAGGAGCATTTCAATGAGAACTATATGGAAAGCAGCCAATACCCTTCCGGTAGCTTTAAGGGAACAGCTGGTGATTTGAGCAAAATTGACCTTTCGAAAGATGGCAGCTACGATATCGTATTTTCCGGAGTAATGAACATCCACGGCACCGACAGGGAAATTAAGGAAAAAGCCACCATAACCGTAAAAGACGGCAAGGCAAATCTCACTTCAGTTTTTCGCCTGGAGCCAGAAGCCTATGGCGTGCAGATACCAGCTTCAAAGCGCGATAATATTGCCAAGAGTCTTGAGGTGACCGTAAATATGAACTATGATAAGAAGTAGAAAAATATGGGGGGCCTGCCTGGCAGGCCTTCTTTTTCTTTCGCCTCATTTTGGCAAAGCTCAGGATGACCTGCTCAAAATGCTGGAAGAGGAGCAGGAACCCCAGAGGGAATTTGTACTGGCCACCTTTAAGGGTACCCGTGTCATAAACCTTCAGTCACCTGAGTTGCCCGGCAAGGGGGTATTTCAATATATGTTTCTTCACCGCTTTGGTGCATTCAACAATGATTACTTCTACAATTTCCTGGGGCTCAACACAGCCGAGGTACGGTTACAATGGGATTATTCATTTTTAAACTGGCTCAATGTGGGGCTGGGCTACGGCTCTGCCAGCCCCCGCACGTATGATGCTTTTGTAAAATACAAGATCCTCCGCCAAAGCACCGGCAAACTGGTGATGCCCATTACTGTTACAGGCTACTCTGCCCTTTATATAAATGGCGAGCGCTACAATGATGAACTTCCTCACCGCTTTACGGATAGGTTGAGTTTTGTACACCAGCTGATCATTGCGCGGAAATTCAGCCCTAAATTCTCTTTGGAACTGGTGCCCACTCTTACCCACCTGAACCTTGTGAATCTGGAGACGGACGACAATGATATTTATGCCCTCGGGGTGGGTGCACGGTATAAGCTCACTGCCCAGCATGCCCTTTCGGTGGAATACATTCACCAGTTAAACCCGCTGAGCTCTGATCTTAGTGACATATTCCCTGATTTTCCGGAGCAAACCAATACGAATTCGCTTTCGGTAGGATTTGATATAGAAACCGGTGGCCA
>CAZNMG010000044.1:0-2956 GCA_964574075.1 uncultured Owenweeksia sp. | reverse complement strand
TATTGAATTCACGATCATATCGTTTGGTGGAGGCGAGAGCGCACAGGTAACATCTGCTTCCCATCCGGCACGCGGTACTGAACCATCGCTCCTGAATACAAAAGTAAGCGCTCCCGTTGGGTGCGATGAAACAAACGGTCCGGGATTGGTAGTCCCGTAATAACCTCCCGCAGGGAATCCACTGTTTGTCGGTGGGTTTCCGCTTGAAATCAATGGAGCACTGGCATCGGGGCCATCATAAACATAGAGGGCATCCCAGCTTGACTCCACATCAAAGGAAGTAAACGTAACGGTTACCAACTCTCCGGCATTTGGAGTTATGGTGGTGGTAACGTTTTCATTGTTATCATAGTTTCCACTTGGGCCTCCAGTATCGTAAAACTTGCCGCCACATGCCGGAGGGGTGATCAGCGTTTCAAACATCACTGGACCGCTTAGGAAACTTGTTCCCGTGGAACCACAATCTGAGCTCACGTAGAAATCGTAACTGGTAGCATTGGTCAAGCCATCTGCCGTGGCCGTTGTAGTTCCAGCTGGGGTTACACCGGAGTCAACGGGAGTATCCGTTGCAGGATCGTCACCTGCATTAAATACGAACCATTCGTACCCATTGGAAGCATTCGGCTCCGCATCCCAGGAAAGATCAACGGTGGTCTCCGTGATATTGCTAACTACCAAATTGGTAGGCTGCGGACATGGCACGAAGGTACAAACTCCATTTATTGTGAATACACCGTCATTTCCGGCGACAGTGTTCCAAGTTCCAGTTAAATTATCAAATGCAACTGGGTTCCCCACAACACTTACAGTGGTTACCTCCCAAGCCATTTGCGTTCCAGGCACGGTGGGGTGGCCCACTATCTGTACCCAATAAACTTCTTCCTCTCCCGTTCCACTTCCCGCAAAATCAATAGGTGCAGGAAGATCAATTACAGTTTCATGAACATCAAAACCAAAAGCATTGCCGATAACGGTTTGTGAAGTGGGAACAATTCCCGCCAAGGTGGATCCAATCTGTGTACCAGGCAAGCCCCCATTGTCCTCCAGGAACAAAATGTCCACAGAATCAATTCCTCCTTGGGAAAACAAGTTTGCCGTGATGCTTTCAACGGAAAAATTAAGTGTGCTTGGAGACACAATGAAATCGTTTGCGATCAATTGTCCGCCACTTTCCATAAAATAACCATTCTCAAAGGCGTTGCTCACCTGGGACTGGGAACAGTTACCACCACTCCCTCCGCCAATGGGTTCGCAATTTCCTTCAAAAGTGTAAACAATATCGTTTGCAGCTATAACCAACCATGTAACCCCAGCATCAGGAGAAAAGTAAGCCTCAAATCCTTCAACAGTAGCTGTGGTTGAACTAATAAAACCACTTCCTGCCGAAATAACAACATTAAAGCTTATCCAATAGGTAGTTTCCGAGCCCGCCTGTCCAGCAAGCATTTCAGGAGTAATGTCAAATACTACTTCCGAAATATCAAACCCGAAATTATTACCTATAACGGTCTGTGAGGTCGGAAGTACACCGGTCTGTGTAGTAATGGCTGCACCAGGCGTTCCACCGGCATCACTATAAAAAGTAATATCAGAAGAAATTACCGTGGAGCCTGGGTTCGTCCAAATATCAATGGTTGCTGTATTTAAGGTAAAGTCGGTATCGGCAGGCACCGTTATGTCCATGGCGATACGCTGGGCCTGATCGGAAGAAGTGGTGTATCCATTCTCAAAATTGTTTTCAGGAATTTCCTGGCTACAAGCTGCTCCACCCCCGCCACTATCACAACTATAAGTTCTAAAAGTGTAATCAAACCCAGGGAAAGATTGATAACCGGCATTCGCATAAACATTTCCTCCGGCATATGGATTATTGAGATGACCCGCAATGCACGGTAAGGTAATATCGCCATCAATAACGATATAATAGGTATTTCCCGGAGTAACAGTTACTACATCATCCCAAAATACATCAGTCCATACATCTCCGGCCGTTTGGGAAGTTCCACTGGCCAACATGGTGCCACCAGCATTTGGAAGGTTGTCCCAAAGTGATAAATCTACATTCAGGCCGGAAGTTGGGTCAGTAAACATTATACCCGCTCCCGCTGATTCAGTTTCAACGGCAATATAGGATTGGGCAAGACCTGTTTGGCTCACAGTTGCCATACAGGCATTGGTTAAAGGCTGATCCACTTCCAAAATTGGACTGGCACAAACCCCGCCTCCGCCGCCTCCGCCGGCATTAAGAACTTCAACTTCCCAACCACAGCTGTTTACAACTGCTGTTGCATTAAATTCAAATGTTAAAGCTCCAGAAGTTGAGTTAAAAACCCCTGAGCCATTTGCGGCAATCATCCCAGCCAAGGTGTCAGTATTTCCGTTTAAGTTACTATCGTAAATCTGCGGAGCACTGGTGTCCGGACCATCATAAATATTTAAAAAATCAAAATTTCCAAAAATATTGAAGGATAAAAACTCTACGGATAGATCGGTACCGGTCAAAGTCGTTACAGTAACACATCCACAATTGGGATAATCACCCGGATCTCCTGAGGAGGTGCCGGTACAAACCCCTCCCGGACCGCCATTCGTGCCGTCGGTTGGGTCGTAAAAGAAATCACCCGTGGCGGCTGCAAAACTTTCCGTTGCGCCAGCCGTAGGTATAATAAGCGCAAGTGGATTTCTATTCTCAGGCAATATTGAGTATTCTTCATTGCTATAATTATTTAAGCCCTGTTGAGAAGCAGCCAAGATTTCAGCCTCTTCGGCCGCTGTTAGGGTTTTGGGGGCAAGAAATAAAGGCTGGCTTTTCTTCGGTGCAACCGTTTCCGATTGTACATCAGAATTTATGGATCTTCCCACAATATTGTATGGGATATTTCCCATATCAGTCGCGGATCTGCCATTGTAAGTTACTGCGTTTACAGGCTGCTGGCCATAAACGATGGGATTGTTT
>CAZNMG010000043.1:0-3270 GCA_964574075.1 uncultured Owenweeksia sp. | reverse complement strand
CTGGGAATGTTGGGCGATTCTTTTATGATACGCAGCGCCAGGTCCTTAATAGAATCCATCAGCGCCATGAATTTCTGGCTGGTCTCCTTTCCCTTTACCTCTTCCACCACACTTACATTAGCCTTGAGGTAGGGATCTTCCTGGATAACTTCGCCCACCTTAAATCGCTTCTTGCCCTGAATGATGACAGTGGTATTCCCATCGGGCATTTTAAACATGCGAACAATGCGCGCAACGGTGCCTACATCAAAGATGTCGTTCTTACCGGGATCTTCATTGTTGGAATCCTTTTGGCTCACTACACCAAACAAGGCTTTGTCCTTATTGGCCTGCTGCAAAAGTTTGATGGATTTATCACGACCGGCTGTAATAGGGATCACCACACCGGGAAAAAGAACCGTATTCCGTAAAGGCAAAATGGGAAGGTTTTCAGGAATCTCCTCCTTCTCCATGCTGTCTTCATCCTCATTGGTCATGAGGGGAATAAACTCGGTATCTTCATTTATAAGATTGTCAAGTGACAGGCTGTCAAACTTTAACATATGTTCAATTCTTTGTTGTGGCTAAATCGGGCCATAATGGCACTAATAAAGCGGGATAATAATAGGTGGCGTATAAGGTCAAGAGGTATGCCAAAGCCCAAAGATACTTAGGATGGAGGATGAACCCGATCGAACAGGTGTTTCAGGATGGCTTCATCATTTTCATCTGGAGTCATTCCTCTTCTGGTCATTACCCGCCTGGCGGTGTCGAGTGCTTTTTCAAATTTATACACGCTATACCCGCCTGCACCACCCCAGCTATAGGAAGGGATGAAGGTTCGGGGAAAACCGCTGCCATAAATGTTGCACATCACCCCGGTGACCGTTCCGGTGTTAAACATAGTATTAATGCCACATTTTGTGTGGTCACCCATCATGAGTCCGCAAAACTGGAGACCGGTTTTTTCAAACCCATTTTGGGCATAATTCCATAAACGGACCTCGTCATAGTTGTTCTTGAGGTTCGAGTTGTTGGAGTCCGCACCGAGGTTACACCATTCACCAATAACAGAGTTCCCTAAAAACCCGTCATGCCCCTTGTTGGAGTAGCCAAAGATCACGGAGTTATTCACCTCCCCTCCTACCTTCGACCAGGGCCCTACGGTGGTGGGGCCATAGATCTTTGCCCCCATCTTCAGTTGTGAATGCTCACACATGGCCAGGGCACCGCGTACAATTGATCCTTCCATCACTTCTGCATCCTTACCGATATAAATCGGGCCGCTTTGGGTATTGAAGATCGCCCCCTCGGCCTTGGCTCCCCCCTCTAAAAAGATGCGGTCGCCCAGCAGGGTATTGGTGTTGCTCAAAGGTGCCGAACTACGTCCATTGGTAAGAAGCTCATAATCGTTTTCCAACTCTTCGCCATTGAGGCTAAAGATCTTCCAGAGACGATCAATATAGTTCAGGGGTCCGGGATAGGAAACCTCAGTTAGTTTTTCCTGCCAGCCCTGTACATTACCTTCCGATTTCTGTGCTATAATCAACCCGTCCTTTACCAGCGCCTGGCCGGTTTTTAAGGCCATCACTGCATCTGCCAGTTGGGATGTGGGGCAAACCGCTGCGTTGATCACCAGGTTTTCACCGGCTGTGATCAGGGGAAACTTGCCGCTCAGGTAATCCTCGGTTTTCCACGAATAACTCCCCGGCAAGCGCTTTTCCCACTTTTCGCGTATGGTAAGAATACCAATGCGGATCTCCGATACCGGACGTGTAAAAGTTATGGGCAAGAGTTGCTGGTGAAGGGAGGAATCAAATAAAATGATGTTCATTCAGAAAAATTGTGGGGCTAATTTAACAAAGCAGCCTTGCTTGCGGAGGATTCCAACAAAAAAACCCCGGTTATAAAACCAGGGTTTCCATCACACAGTCAAAAAGTAAAAGTGTAAATTATTTCTTGAACTTGGCGTAGCGGTTGCGGAACTTGTCCACACGGCCGGCAGAATCCACCAACTTCATTTTTCCGGTGTAAAAGGGGTGCGAGGCTGCAGAGATTTCCATCTTGATCAATGGATAGCTAACGCCTTCCACCTCTACGGTTTCCCTTGTTTCAGCGCATGAACGCGTCATAAACTGATCACCGGTTCCCATGTCTTTGAACACGCAAAGACGATAATTAGCGGGATGTATGTCTTTTCTCATAATTCTTAGTTTCTTTGGAGTTAGGATTTTGCCCAACATTTTAAGGGCTGCAAAGATAAGATAAGCCATTTATACTGACAAGCTGTAAACTCCAAAGATTTTGTCTCTCAAAATATCCCCTCACCCGTTGCGTTTATCTGGCTATATGAAACGCTTTCTCCTTCCGTGTTTATTGGTTGCCCTTGCACTTTTCTCATGCAGGCGCGAAGCCATAATTGCCGGCAGCGGTGTGGAACTCCGGTTTTCCACTGATACTGTTTTTCTCGATACGGTATTTACCACCGTAGGCTCCAGCACCTACGTGCTGAAGGCCTATAACCCCACTTCAGAAACGGTGGAGATCGACAATATACGACTGGGCGACCCCAGCGGCTGTTATCGCCTTAATGTAAACGGCACCGCTTCCAACAACCTTAATGATGTGGATATCCTGGCGAATGACAGCCTCTACATTTTTATTGAGGTTACTCACAGCACCTGCGCCCTGCAGTTTGGAGACGAGCGCTTTTTTTATGAAGACAGCATCATTTTTTCCAATAAAGGAACGGAGCAGGATGTAAAGCTGGTTACCACCGTAAGGGACGCCTATTTTCATTTTCCGGATAAATTCATCAATGTAGGAGGTGCCATTATTCCTTATTCCATTATAAGCTGCAATGAAACCTGGACCAATGATAAGCCGCATGTGATTTACGGCTATGCCGTAGTAGATAGCGGCTGCGTGTTGAATATCAATACCGGGGCCGAGGTTTACTTTCACAATAACAGTGGTTTATGGGTTTTCAGCCAGGCCTCCCTTCGTGTGGGCGATAATGCCTCTTCACCCGGGCAGGGCGACTCCGTGACTTTTGCCGGGGACCGCCTCGAGCCTTTTTATGAAGATGTACCCGGACAATGGGGAGGTGCTCTTGGAGGCATTTTTATCCAGGGAGGAAGTTTTAATAACTCCATCCAAAATGCCGTAATAAAAAATGCAACCACTGCCCTTCGGGTGGATAGCACCTTACAAAAGAATCTTGATCTTAAAAATACCTATATACTCAACTCCTCGCGTACAGGCATCTTTGGTGGCTTTGGCAATTTTATG
>CAZNMG010000042.1:0-2592 GCA_964574075.1 uncultured Owenweeksia sp. | reverse complement strand
GCATTTGGTGATGCGGAAAGCGGGCCGCGGCTACAATTCAGAAATTCTCTCATTCCACAACAATTTAATGCCCCCGGAGGCGTGGGAGTCAACTTTCTACCTTTGGCTTCTGTGAATGCTGCCTTTGGTCTGCCCTCCGGTACGGCTTTGCACCTCCGTTACCTGCCCAACACAAAATTCTCCATTTCTGATGATCAGAATATGTACATCCGAAATTTCGGGTTGGGGATCAATCAGCAACTGGCAAGATTTATCCCCGGCCTTAAAAAAACACGCTTTGACTTCTCTGTTTTTGCAGCTTACAGCCGGCTTAACCTGTTGATGGAATTGCCTTCGGGAGAGGATCACGAACTGGAGATAAATACCAATGGATTTGTTTTTCGCGGTATTGCTTCTGCAGAATTGCTGTTCTTTACTCCATATGTTGGGCTGGGCATCAATAGTGGCAACAGTGATATGATGATCAATGGCACCTACCGTTATAATAACGGTTTGCAAGACGCAATCATTGAAGACCCGGTGAAAGTTTCGGTGGAAGGCCCCCAGGCCTTTGCCGGCAATGTTGGTTTTAGACTTGACTTTTTATGGGTGATGTCTTTTACGGCTGATTATGCCTTTGGCACTTACCAGGCTCTTACGGCTGGCCTGGGCGTAAAGGTGGATTGGTAAACCTACCTTTGCATAAATTTTTAAGATGCGCATCATTTTTATGGGTACACCCGATTTTGCGGTGGCCTCGCTGGAAGCCCTTATCAATAGCCGAAAAAATATCATAGCAGTAATAACTGCTCCCGACCGCCCTTCAGGTCGTGGCCAAAAGCTGAGAGAATCAGCTGTAAAACAATTTGCCAGCCAGAAGGGCCTCCCGGTGCTACAGCCCACCAATCTCAGGGATCCTGATTTTATAGAGGAACTTCAGACTCTGAAGCCCGACCTCCAGGTGGTGGTGGCTTTTAGAATGCTACCGAAACAGGTATGGCAGTTACCCACTCACGGCACTATAAACCTTCATGCATCTCTCCTTCCCGAATATCGCGGTGCTGCACCTATTAATTGGGCAGTCATCAATGGAGAGACCAAAACCGGTGTCACCACTTTTTATATAAATGAAAATATTGATACCGGTGACATCATCGACCAGAGAGAAGTAGTGATTGGAGAAAAGGAAACTGCAGGCACGCTTCATGATAAGCTGATGACCGAAGGTGCGGCCCTGCTCGTGGACACGGTTCGAAAAATTGAAGCGGGCACGGTAGACCTCCAAAAGCAAAACCCGCAGGTGGAGATAAAGAATGCGCCAAAAATCTTTAAAGAAGATACCCGAATTGATTTTAATAAGGATGTAAAAGAGGTTTACAATTTTATCAGGGGCTTGTCGCCTTACCCGGCAGCTCATGCCATATTATTTAATGATCAAAAGGAGGTTGGGGTGAAAATTTTCGAAGCTGAATATGAATTTGGCAAAGTAGAGGTGGCACCCGGCACATTGCAAACAGACAACAGCCAGGTATTAAAAGTTGCCTGCCTAAACGGATGGCTGGAGTTGACGAATCTGCAAATAGCTGGAAAAAAGAGGATGTCTGTCAAAGAAACACTCAATGGCTTGAGGCTTTCGGAAGGGTCAAAATTCCAATAAAACCCGCCACTGTGGCCGGTTGGAAGCCCGCCTTATCAACAAAAAGACGGAATTTTCAACATTTTACCGCTTTTTTATCCTCTAAACTTGCGCAATCCCTGTATTCATCTACCTTTGTGAGAGTTCGTTAATTGTTTAACTAAAAATTTCTTCACTATGAACAAATCAGAACTTATCGATGCAATGGCCTCTGATGCTGGTATCTCAAAAGCTGCCGCCAAAAAAGCATTAGACTCTTTCACCGATAACGTAACAGGCTCATTGGCTAAAGGTGGCCGTGTTTCTTTAGTAGGTTTCGGAACATTCTCTACTTCTCAAAGATCAGCCCGCGAAGGTAGAAATCCACAAACCGGCAAGAAGATTCAAATCCCAGCCAAGACTGTAGCTAAATTTAAAGCAGGATCTGAATTGAACAATAAGATCTAGGTCTACTCTGTTTGAACAATCTTAGACCCTCTCGCTGCTGCGGGAGGGTTTTTTATTTTTGGGCAATCACGAACCGATCCTTCCCGCTCAAATCTTTTTTCAGATTAACCCGATATCCCTGCTCCTCAAATAATCCGGCCGTTTCGCTGCCCAGCCGTTCATTTATTTCGAGATAAAGCCAGCCGCCCCTTCGTAGATTCCTTAAGGCGTAATCGGCCAAAGCTTTATAAAAAAGCAGTGGATCTTCATCGGGCACAAAAAGGGCATTGGCAGGTTCAAATTTCGTCACGAGTTCTTCCATTTCCCTCCTCTCTCCAGAACAGATATACGGGGGATTGCTCGCAATAAGATCAAAGGGCACTTCAGCATCGGGCATGTCTCTTAAGAAATCCTTTTTCAAAAAATCAATTTTCACACCGGTTGAGGCCGCATTTTCTCTTGCAAGTGCCAAAGCCTCATCTGATATATCAACCGCACTGACTCTTGCCTCGGGAAAAAATGTGGTCAGCACCACAGCAATACATCCACTA
>CAZNMG010000041.1:0-3569 GCA_964574075.1 uncultured Owenweeksia sp. | reverse complement strand
GATTGACAAGCCGGATGTGCGCTTTGTTATCCACTATGATATGCCCAAGAGCCTCGAAAGCTATTACCAGGAAACCGGCCGCGCAGGGCGCGATGGTGGCGAGGGGATCTGCACGGCTTTTTACGCTTACAAGGACGTGGAAAAACTGGAGAAATTTCTCCACGGCAAGCCTGTTTCCGAGCAGGAAGTGGGAATGCAATTGCTGCAGGAGGTAGTGGCCTATGCCGAAACCTCCATGAACCGCAGGAAATTTTTGCTCCACTATTTCGGGGAGGAGTTTGATGAAGTGAACGGTCCGGGAGCTGAGAATGACGACAACACCCGCAATCCGAAAAAGAGATTTGAAGCCAAAGACGATGTAAGGCTGGCTCTCGAAACCATTCAGGCTACTAACGAACGATTTAAGGCACAGCCCATTTCCGATATTCTTACCGGTAAACTCACCACCATGCTGCGGCAATATAAAGCCGATCAGATGGACCAGTTCAGCCAGGGTGCCGACAAGGAGGAAAAACACTGGATCAGCGTGATTCGCCAGGCGGTGGTGGAAGGCCTTCTCCGCAAAGACATTGAAAAATACGGGGTACTGAACCTCACACCTCAGGGTCTGGAGTTCATTAAGAACCCTCGTAGCCTCATGATGTCTCAGGATCATGATTATGAGGATGACGGTGCAGATGATGAAATTGTAACCGACTCTGCCGCAGGGGGCGCAGCCTTCGATGAAACCCTTTACAAGATGTTAAAGGACCTCACACGTAAGGTGGCCCGCGAAAAGGATGTTCCTCCTTACGCTGTTTTCCAGGAGAGTTCGCTAAACGAGATGGCCCTCAACTACCCGACAAGCATCGATGAATTGAAGAACATCAGTGGTGTGGGCGAAGGGAAGGCCAAAAAATTCGGGGAGCCTTTTGTGGAAATGATCCGGGAGTATGTGGAGAAGAACGACATCGATAAGCCCGATGATTTTGTGGTGAAGTCGGTGGTGAATAAATCCGGACTTAAGGTTTACATCATACAAAGTACCGATCGCAAGCTCCCGCTGGAGGACATTGCCAACGCCAAGGGGCTCACCATGGGTGACCTCATTACCGAGATCGAGCACATCGTAAACAGTGGCACAAAGGTTAACATCGACTACTACATCGAAAGTGTGCTTGATGAAGATCAGGTTGAGGAGGTCTATGAGTATTTCCTCGAATCAGAGAGCGATGACCTTGCTGCAGCCCACGAAGAGCTGGATGGGGATTACGATGAGGAAGAACTCCGCCTGATGCGCATCAAGTTTATGAGCGAGGTGGCGAATTAAACTCAAGATCCTTAAAGGAAATTCTGCTTTGCCAGGTCACTTTTCGGAGGTTGGGCAAAATATTCAGCACTTTATCTTCTCCCCTTTTCCGCCTTCATTCATAAGATTACTTTTGTGGCCTTATGAAAATCATTGAAACACCCATCCCCGGCCTGTTGGAAATAGAGCCGTCAGTTTTTGGCGATGAGCGCGGCTACTTTTTTGAATCGTACAATAAGAAAGCCTTTGCAGATATCGGAATCACCGATGAATTTGTACAGGACAATCAATCTCTCTCGGCCAGAGGCGTTTTGCGGGGCCTGCACTTTCAGAACCCGCCCTACGCACAAGGTAAGCTGGTAAGAGTTATAAGAGGAGCGGTTATTGATGTAGCACTCGATATCAGGTCAGGCTCCCCCACCTATGGTCAACATTACGCAGTGGAACTCAGCGGCAGTAACAAAAAGATGTTTTGGGTGCCACCGGGTTTTGCCCACGGTTTTGCTACCCTCGAAGATGACACGATTTTTGCATACAAGTGCACTAACACCTACAACAAGGAGAGCGAAGGCAGTGTACTGTGGAATGACCCGGAACTGGCAATTGATTGGGGCCTTAAAAACCCCAGCCTGAGTGAAAAGGATAAACTCGCTCCACCCCTGAGCCAATTGCGCTCCAAATTTTATTACACATGAAAAAAGCTTCACGCATAGCAGTACTTACCACCATTATCCTGGTAAGCTTCGGATTTCTCACCTTCTTCACTTATGATGGCATGAGTGATGACAACTTTCAGTTGGTTTTTAATGACAAATACCACATCTATGCGCTAAACCTGCCTGAGGCTCCCACCTTTGCCGAAGAGCCGGTGCCCATGCGCGACCCTGAAATACAGGAGCGCCTCGACAGGGAACTGCTGGTAAATACCTACTGGCAAAGCCAGACCATGTTGTTCTTTAAAAGGGCCAACCGCTACTTTGAAATTATTGAGCCCATCCTGAAGAAAAACAATATTCCCGAGGATTTTAAGTACCTCGCCCTGATTGAAAGCGGACTAACAAATGTGGTGTCTCCCGCTGGCGCTACCGGCTTCTGGCAAATAATGGAAAGCACCGGAAAGCAGTATGGGCTGGAGATCACCAAGGAGGTGGATGAACGTTACCATATTGAAAAATCCACAGAGGCTGCCTGCCGCTACCTCCGCGAGGCACATGAAAGCCTTGGCAGCTGGACTCTTGCTGCCGCCAGCTACAACATGGGCATTACCGGTATAAAAAATCAGCTGGAACGCCAACGGGGCAGCAGCTACTACGATCTCACCCTCAACAGTGAAACCGGACGCTACGTTTTTCGCCTGCTGGCGGTAAAGGAGATTATTGAAAACCCGGAGAAATACGGCTATCACTTTCGCGAAAAAGATCTTTACCCGGTGATACCCACCAAAACAGTGACGGTGGACACAGCCGTAACCAACTTCGGAAGTTTTGCGCAACATTTCGGCATCAACTACCGCATCTTAAAATACCACAACCCCTGGCTGCGCTATGACTACCTGCCCAACACCAGCGGCAAAAAGTACTTTATAGAGATCCCGAAAAAGGGGCATTACCAGCTTTCGGTTTATGATGATGCGGAAGTGCCCGAAGATATTGATGAAGAGGAAGTGGCCCCTCCCATTTCTGATACTACCGGTGTAAAGGAGGAAGGTGCCCAATAGGAAAAACGATCTTATCACTCCACAACTAGTTACCGGTTAGCTCGGTACCCTTCGCTGATCGCTTCCAACAGGTAATTTCCGCTGGGGAGGTTTTCCCGCGTAAGTTGATTAAATCCCTCACAATAAAACTCCTCTACCTCACCAATAGCCCTTATTTTTGCCGTTTATTTTTCAACGTAGCATGATCACCAACGCAGAGCCGGAAGAGAAGGAGCAGATTGAGGTTTACGGAGCCCGGGTTCACAACCTTAAGAATATTGACGTGATGATACCGCGCAATGAGCTGGTGGTGATCACCGGTCTTAGCGGAAGCGGCAAATCATCGCTGGCTTTTGACACCATTTATGCCGAGGGGCAGCGCAGGTACATCGAAACTTTTTCGGCTTACGCCCGCCAGTTCCTTGGCAACCTTGAACGGCCGGATGTGGACAAGATCAATGGCCTTAGCCCGGTAATTTCCATTGAGCAGAAAACCACCAGCAAAAATCCCCGCTCCACCGTAGGCACGGTTACCGAAATTTATGACTTCCTGCGGTTGCTCTTTGCCCGCGCCTCCATTGCCTA
>CAZNMG010000040.1:0-9875 GCA_964574075.1 uncultured Owenweeksia sp. | reverse complement strand
GCACATGATGCCAATAAAAGCGGAACTTCTTTAGGAACACCCGACTACGCCTCTTCAGAAAATAGCAACGCCATCATGATTGGTCCGCGGGCCGTAGCTGAGGAAGATCTGCCGGCAGGAAATGCCCGTACCACAAGATCTGACCAGAAAGCAGGAGGTGCCACAGATAAACCAGAACAGCCATATTTTCACGCTGAAGATCAAAAAGAGGTTATCGCAGAGGGTCCGCCCATTAGCAAGAAAAGCAATATTTCTGAAGATGGAAACCTCCAGGTTTTACCTCAGGAGAACCAGGTGGCAGCGGAGGAAAACGGTGGTAAGGTGGAGAGAACCGCTACTACTTCGCAACCGGCTAATGGGGCCAGGGAAAATATCACCCAAAAAGAAGACCTTCCACAGCAAAGTACCGAAAAACTGGCGCTGCTGCAGCATGACAATCTCAAGACAGATTCGGAACTAAAAAAGGAAAAAAATCGTACGCCCCGGCCGGAAGGTTTTGGAATGGAGTTGGTGGCAAGCCCAACATTTGCCTTTCGAAATGTCACCATAAGAACTGATGACCCATTCATAAATCAGAATGTAGAGAATGAGGAAGTTTCCAACAGCTATACAGCCGGATTGGATATTAGCTATCGTCCCGCATCACGCCTTGAGTGGCAGGCGGGGGTTCGTCTCAACAACTGGGTTCAGAGCAGTAAAAACATTATTGTTGAATCAGCCCCAAGCACAGTAGCCAACAATAATACAAACCTGTTTTTGGGAAATACCTCTTCAGGAATTATTAGTCTTTCGGGCAACACTACAACCAGTGATGTAGCCAGGTTTGAGACTATAAAAAGCCAGAATGCCTATGTCCTTGTACCGGTTATCGACCAAAAATATCAATTTATCGAAATTCCTGTAAGCCTGGGATACTACCTGCTGGAAACCAGGCATTGGGGGTGGAAAATAAGCACCGGATTTAGCCCCCGTATAGTCAGAAATTGGCAGGTCACTTTAGATTACCCGGATGGCACAAAAAGAGAAGTTTCTGATTTAGAGCTCAACAAAATCAGCCTTCAGCTGTTAGGGGCCACTTCTTTGGAATACCGGGTAACCCAAAAATTTTACCTAAGTTTATCCCCCTCAATTCAGTACGGAATTACCCCCGTAAATCGTCATAAAGAAATTAACACTTTTTTTCATCAACTGTTGATAACTAGCGGGTTAGGCTATCACTTTTGATACAATTCTTTTGTTACATTTGCGAGGGTATGAATCTCGCACTACACAACTACATCACTCAGCTGCTCTTCGATCACGAATGTGTGGTCGTTCCCGGTTTTGGAGCTTTTCTTACACGCTGCTACCCCGCAGAAATAAATCAGGCCACGCATATGATGCGGCCGCCCTCACGCAGGGTACACTTTAATAAGAGTATCAAACAGAATGACGGATTGCTTGCAAAAACCATTAGCCTGCTTGATCACAGGCCGTATGACATGGCACTTGCAGACGTTCACAAGGAGGTAGAGCAATGGAAGCAAACTCTTTTGAGCGGCAGCAAATTGCGACTACCGGGTATTGGACGCCTTTACCTGGATGATTCGCGAAACCTGCAGTTCAGCCCCTCCATAGAAAATAATTACCTGCCCTCGTCCTTTGGATTAGCAATTTTCCGCTCCCCAGCAATTGAACGCGAAGAGGCCATCCGTAAAAGCATTCATAAAACGATTGAGCGGCATATTGTTGCTGAACCGAAAACTGCGGTCGCCACTACCCGTAAATCAAGGCGAATTCCCTGGGCCGCTATACTTGGCCCGGTGATTTTTGCAGGGGTTGTAGGAGCGGCATATTTCACCTGGAGGCCCAATGATTTTCAAAATATTTCCGGGCTTAACTGGCCTGATTTCAGCCACGGCACCGAACAAACCATAACCGAAGAACCACTGACAGAGGAAAAACCTGAAACCACTGAAATAGCACTTTCAGACGCTGAGACAACAAACGTTGCCCCGGTTGAAAGTATGGCAGAGGTACGCAGCCCTGCCGAAGAAGCCCTTGCAGCCGAGAGCGAAGCGGGGGCCATCAGTAGTGGCTATCACCTCGTAGTGGGATCCTTTAAGGATGAAGTAAATGCTCAAGTTCTTATTGACAAACTTCATGACAAGGGCTTCACTGCTTACCTGGCTCAGGGCGACAAGCGCTTCCACCGCGTGGCGGTAAGTACTTTCGATTCACGCGAGGCTGCGGAAACAGCACTGCAAAGTGTACGTCAGAGCATCAACTCCGGTGCCTGGGTTTACGCCAATTAAGCTACTTTTGCCCGCAAATTAACCCAGCGGGATGAAGGCAAAAACACCAGCAGAATCGAGGACGATTTTTACCGAAATCGTTTTACCAAACGATACCAACAACCTTAAGAATCTTTTTGGAGGACAGCTCCTGAGCTGGATGGACAGGGCAGCGGCCATTGCTGCCCACAGGCACTGCAAGCGCATAGTGGTAACTGCCTCCGTAAACAATGTATCCTTCAATAATCCCATTCCTCAGGGCGCTATTGTAACCCTTGAGGCAAAGGTGTCACGCGCTTTTACTTCCAGCCTGGAAATTTTTGTGGATGTATATATCGAAGATCAGACGGTAGCCGGTAAAACAACTCACGCCAATGAAGCTATTTACACATTTGTGGCGGTAGACCAGTTGGGAAACCCCATCAATGTTCCTCAGTTGATACCGGAAACGGACCTTGAGAAGAAACGGTATGAAGGTGCGTTACGCAGAAAACAACTGTCGCTGATATTGGCAGGAAAAATGAAGCCTCATGAAGCCACCGAACTCAAGGCCTTGTTCTTCCCTCCTGAAGAAAAATCAAAAGAAAAATAGCAGCAGCAGGTTAATGATCAGTAGCACATAAATAATATCTTTCATCCACTGCTTCCTGAGGTAATGTATGAGGTTTACAATTAAAACCGCTAGGGGTATCGAAAGCCAGATCCAAATGCGGCTATGGAAAGGAATAAATGCTCCAATAATCAGAAAGAGCAGGAAGAAATACAGCAGAAATGTAAAACACTGCCGCTTGTAAACACTGGCCTTGCCATATACCTGAAACATTTCCACAATGGCGGCCGCAGTTACTATAACCAGGGGAATAAAGCGCCACCAGGTTTTGCTGTAACCATCAGGATGAAACCCAACCTCAATCTGTGAAAATATGCCTGAGAGCAGATCGCCTGCCGAAACAGAGGTGAGCCAAAAGACCACGGTGTATCCCATAAACCAAATCGCTGCCATACCCACCACGGGCATCAACAACGCTCTGAAGTACACGCGTCCAAAACTCCAGATAGCGATCCAACTTACCGGTAAAAAGAGCAATGTTTCGGGCACCAGTAAAAACATGACCCCGATAATTGTGCCCACATCAAAAAGGGCGTAGGAATCAGCCGCTGTATGAGAAATAGACAGTAGGCGAAGCACCAGCAAAAGCCCCAAAGGAAGAATCAGGATTAGCTCCAGAGAATTACTGATGAAGGAAATTGAAGTGACCAACAAGGTAAAAACAGGAAGAAGCTGATAGTCATTCTTCAGAAAACCCAGGGAATTTATGCTGGAGTTCAGCCACCAGGCACATAACAATACAATCAACGCAAGCACCATTTGAAACACCAGCGGGTTTACAGAAAAATGATAGATACTAAACCGGAAAAAATATGTCTCATGGGGACTGAGCAGGGCCATTCCCACCAAAATAAAAATGGAAAAAGCCACCGCACGTACAAGTGAGGCTACACTAATATTATTAAAAAGCTTTGCCAGCATAGGCCTTTTATATAATTTTGGAGGCTCAAATTTGAAGAAAAAATGCAACTCAAAGACATCTTCTACGGCCTTGCTGATTTTATTGAATGGACTTTTGGTATCCTTCCCATGCTAGGAAATATTCCAAATCTCGTTTTTCTGATCATCGGCTCCATTTGCTTTTTGTACTGGATGAACCAGATGGTGAAGCATAAGAGAGTGGACGAAGCCTGACATCACAGGTCAAAGCCAATATCCTTTCTGAAAGTGATGCCCTCATAGCATACTTTCTTAATTGAATCATAACTTTTGGCCAGAGCCTCTTTTCTGTTTTGCCCGTAAGACGTAAACGCCATTACCCGGCCTCCTGAAGTAAGGAGATCCCCATCCTGCATTGAAGTGCCTGCATGAAACAGCAGACTTTCCTTCACGTTTTCGGTACCACTTATTTTTTTACCCTTTTCATAGGAGCCGGGATATCCCTCTGATACCACCATAACCGCACACGCACTGCGTTCATCAAACTGTATTTTGTAATCTGCCAATCGTCCTTCAGCCGCACACACAAACAATTCCACCAGATCAGATTTTAGCCTCGGCATTACCACTTCCGTTTCCGGATCGCCCATTCTTACGTTGTACTCAATCACCATGGGCCCCCCATCAGACACTATCAAACCAAAAAACACGAAACCGGTGTAGTCCATTCCTTCGGCCGCCAGCCCCGCAATGGTGGGCTTCACAATCTTCTCCTCTACTTTCTTCATCAGCTCCTGATTGGCAAAAGGAACCGGTGACACTGCACCCATTCCACCGGTGTTGAGGCCAGTATCCCCTTCATCAATCCTTTTATAATCCTTGGCTTCGGGCAACAGCACATAATTTTTCCCATCAGTTAACGCAAACACGGAAAACTCAATCCCTTCCAGAAATTCTTCTATCACCACCTTGCTTCCTGCCTTGCCAAACTTTCCATCCAGAATTTCTCTCAGTTGTTGCCGGGCCTCCTCGAGTTCATCAATAATGAGAACGCCTTTGCCTGCAGCAAGCCCATCTGCCTTTAAAACATAGGGCGGTGAAAGCGTAGCCAAAAAATTATGGGCAGCCTCCAGTTCACTTATTGTAAAGCTTTGATAAGCTGCCGTAGGTATGTTATACTTCTTCATGAATTTTTTTGCAAACTCCTTGCTGCCTTCGAGTTGAGCCCCCACCGCATCTGGACCGATAAGGGCTATTCCCTGCAGATCAGGCGAAGCTTTGAAATGATCCTTTATTCCATTGACCAATGGATCTTCAGGACCAACCACTACCATGGCGATTTCGTGGGTAAGGCAAAAGGTGCCTACGGAGTTAAAATCATTGATGTCAATCTCGATATTCCTAGCCACAGTATGCGTGCCCCCATTGCCAGGAGCCACATAAAGGTTATCCACAAGATTGCTCTGACTCATTTTCCAGGCCATGGCATGCTCACGGCCACCGCTTCCTAAAAGGAGAATATTCATCCTGAAATTTTTTTGTTGCGGCAAAAGTAGGGTAAAGAGTATAGCCCTCCTGAGTGGTTTTACAACCAATTGCTGCTATTGCTGTTATCCGTCACATGTTGAGCTCCATAAAAACCTGGCTGTACAACCACTACGCCAAGGCCATTAATTCCATTGCTTTTGCCCCTGCAATAATCTCTCTGGCACTAGGCGCTTTAAGCCTGGTTCTGGTGGTTTTTAACCACGGATTGGCCGATAAAACCCTGAAGCATTATTTACCTCTTTTTGAACATCTAAACGCGGAGGCCTCACGCAGTCTTCTAAGCATCATCACTGCCGGCTCCATCTCCATTGCAGTTTTCAGTTTTTCCATGGTGATGCTGGTACTCAGCCAGGCCGCTTCAAACTATTCTCCTAAGATACTGGACGGACTGATAAAAGATAAACGCCCACAGCGAATCCTGGGCATTTATATAGGAACAGTGGTTTTTTGCATCCCCCATCTGCTGCTTGTAACCGAGGATGCGCAAATATCTTCCCTTGCGAATCTTATGGCCATCTTTCTGGGTGTGGCCAATATGTTTCTCTTTATAGGATTCATAGATTATGTGAGCCGGAGCGTGAAACCTGCGGAGATCTGCAAGCGGATATTTACCCAAGCCACCGCCAGGCCTTACGCTGAAAGCAACCTTGGGAATGGGGGCCGGCTAAGCGAATCCCCCCTGGAACATGAGCCGGACTGGAGAAAGGCCCGGTCAGTCTCCTCAGGGTATTTCCAGGGCCTGCATATGAAAAAGCTACTTGCCATTTGCACCGAAAAGCAGCTGATGATCAAACCCGCTTCACTAATCGGGAATTATGTACTTGAGAATGCGACTCTATTCTATTACGAAAGCGGTGAAGACCTGGATGACAAAACGCTGGAGGCTATCCGGAGTTGCTTCATCTTTTACAGTATCGAGGATGTGGACCAAAACCCATACTATGCCTACCGGCAGCTTACCGAGGTGGCCGTAAAGGCAATGAGCCCGGGTATAAACGATGTGGGAACAGCACGCATAGCCATCGAATTCCTGATAGATCTGTTGAGCCGCCTTGTGCAACTCCCGGCTTACAAAACTCTTCGCGATGATCAGAACCGGGTAAGAGTAGTGCTGCAGCCCCTCACACTTTATTACATTTTTGAAACCTGCCTGGATGAAATACGTCTGTATTCCCGTCAGGATAAAAACATCATGCTGGCCCTACTCCGTGGGTGCGCCCTTTTGATGGATAGTGCCAAGAATAATGAGGAACTAAAGAGTGAAGTAAGTCGTTTTGTGCAAAAAATCCTGATTGACCTTCAGTCACAAAAACACCTTGACGACACCAAATATCTGCTGGACTACTACAATGAAAATCTTAAACATTATCTCAGCTGATTTGTAGTGTGAGCCCAATACCAACTTTGAAAAACACAATGAAAATCGAGGGTAGCACAACCACTAAAAAATATACATTTGCTGCCTTATTCAACCTAGTGAAATAAAAGTATGTCTCACAATTTTCAATCTCAGATAAACTCCTTTATGCAAGGAGTGCAAGCCAAAAATGGCCACGAACCTGAATTTCTCCAGGCGGTGGAAGAAGTGGCGGAAACTGTTATCCCATTTATGGAGCAGCACCCGCGATACAAGCAAGCCAAAGTTTTAGAACGTATTGTAGAGCCGGAGCGCACCATCATGTTCAGGGTGCCGTGGCTTGATGATCAGGGTCAGGTGCAGGTAAACCGTGGCTACCGCGTGGAGTTCAACTCTGCCATTGGTCCATACAAAGGCGGGTTGCGCTTTCACCCCAGTGTAAACCTGTCCATATTAAAGTTCCTGGGTTTTGAGCAGATATTTAAAAACTCCCTTACCACCCTTCCCATGGGAGGCGGTAAGGGAGGATCTGACTTTGATCCCAAAGGAAAATCAGATAATGAAGTGATGAAATTCTGCCAGTCGTTTATGACTGAGCTTCAAAGGCACATTGGCCCCGATACAGACGTGCCTGCCGGTGACATCGGTGTGGGTGGCCGCGAAATTGGCTACATGTTTGGCCAATACAAGCGCGTTCGCAATGAGTTTACAGGCGTACTTACAGGCAAGGGCTTCAATTGGGGTGGATCACGTATACGCCCCGAGGCTACCGGCTATGGCGCAATTTACTTTACCGCTGAAATGCTGGCCACCCGTAACGATGAATTGGCTGGTAAAACCATTGTCGTTTCAGGATCGGGCAACGTGGCCCAGTTTGCAGTTGAAAAAGCCTGTCAGCTTGGAGCGAAAGTTGTCACCATGTCTGATTCTTCAGGGTTTATATATGATCAGGAAGGGATCACCGGTGAAAAGCTGGAATACATTAAAGATCTGAAAAACAACCGGAGAGGCCGCATCAGTGAATATGCGGAGAAATTTAAGGGAGTGGAGTATCATGATGGCAAAACACCATGGGGTGTACCCTGTAAAATTGCCATGCCTTGTGCCACCCAAAATGAGCTCAACGGTGAGGATGGAGCCACTCTGCTGAAAAACGGAACTATTTGCGTGACCGAAGGTGCTAACATGCCTTGCACACCGGAAGCTATCGAGAAATTTAAGGAAGCGAACATTTTGTTTGCACCCGGAAAAGCTTCCAATGCAGGTGGTGTGGCCACCTCAGGTTTGGAAATGGCCCAAAACTCCATGCGCTACCACTGGACCAGGGAGGAAGTTGACACTAAGCTTCAAAGCATTATGCGCGACATCCACGAATCATGCCGCAAGTATGGCTACGAAAATGATGGCTTTACCGATTACGTAAAAGGCGCAAACATTGCCGGTTTCGTAAAGGTAGCTGACTCCATGATCGACCAGGGATTGGTATAAAATTCTTCGCCACACCAAACAATGGAAAACCCGCACCGGTAAAATGGAGCGGGTTTTTTTATTTATAGATCCTTTTCAGCTCAGCTTATTCTTCGCGCCTGAGAACTTTAGGAACCCTGAAATAGTCGGTGTCTCTGTCCGGAGCATTTTTAAGAGCTTCATCCTTGGTTACCTGGTTTTTTACCTCATCCTTGCGGAGCACATTTTCTTCTTCTGTAAGGTAAATAAGAGGTTCCACGCCTTCAAGATCCATTTCATTGATCTTGTCAACAAAAGCCATGATCTTATTCATGTCCTTCAGCATTTCCTCCTTTTCCTTTTCGGAAAACTCAAGCCGCGCCAGGTGCGCCAGCTTTTCTACTGTGGCTTTATCCAGGTTCATTTATCCAAATTTTTTTATCGCCCGAATCAAGTGATGATTCAATTTTGCTAAAACACTCTTCCTTCATCCGTACCACTTCACCTGCACTGTTTTCTCTGGGCACAATAAAAGGATGAATCACTGCACGCAAAATTCCAGGTGATCCTTTGCGAAAATTGAATGGCAAATGTCGTTTATTATCAGGATATGTCACAGGGATAATAGGGATCATTTTCTCAGCCGCCAGCCGAAAAGCGCCATTCTTAAAAGGCGCAAGCTCCACCTCCTCCTTTGGCACCCCTCCTTCGGGATATACACACAATCCAATTCCCTCATCCAGCTTTTCGGCCCCTCTTGTAAACACCCGTTGGCGACTGCGCAAATTACTCCGATCCACTAACAGATTTGTTTTGCGATAGAAGTATCCAAATAGCGGCATTTTGGCCAGCTCCTTTTTGCCGATAAACAGAAAGCAGTTGGGGAAAAGCACCAGGGTCATCATTATATCTGCCATGCTGGTATGGTTGGGACAAATAATATAGACCTGTCCTTTATGCGGCCGCTCGTGCCAGTAGGCTCGTGGCCAGAGTCCCGAAAGGAGTAGTACCAACCATGCCCAGATCCGCGCAAAGCGGAAGAAAACAGGATACCACGAGGCCTTTTGGGATGAAATGAAAATGAAGGGAAACAGCAAAATGATGACAATGCCTATCACCATGTAAAACCACGTACGCCATATGTAGATGAAAACCTTTCCCATTATTAATAAGGCCGCAAAAATAGGCTTTTGAAAAAGCGATTAATTATTTTTGGCGCCTTATAAAAAACTATGGCCCGAATTCTTACAGGAATACAAAGCAGTGGCAGGCCTCACCTGGGAAATATACTAGGAGCTATTTTACCGGCTATCGAACTGTCGAACCAGCCGGGTAATGAATCGTTTTTCTTTATTGCTGACCTGCACTCCCTCACTACCATAAAAGATGCAGAGCTGCGCAAATCGCATACCCGCGCGGTTGTTGCTGCCTGGCTGGCCTTTGGATTCGACACCTCCAAAAATGTCCTTTATCGCCAAAGTGACCTTCCGGAAGTAACCGAACTCACTTGGTATCTCAACTGCTATACACCTTTTCCCATGCTGGCCAATGCCCATTCCTTTAAGGATAAAAGTGACCGCCTCAGCGATGTGAATGCCGGCCTGTTTGATTACCCCGTATTGATGGCTGCCGACATCCTGTTGTACGATGCGGATTTTGTACCCGTGGGAAAGGACCAGAAGCAACACATGGAAATGACACGGGATATTGCGGGAACCTTTAACCGCATTTCAGGCGAAGACCTGCTGAAACTACCCGAGCC
>CAZNMG010000039.1:0-6211 GCA_964574075.1 uncultured Owenweeksia sp. | reverse complement strand
GCTCCTCTTCGAGATCGGCCCGGCTGTTTACGCTCATCATGCTGGGAAAGAGGTTCTCTTCCAATCCTACAATAAAAACGATGGGAAATTCCAGACCCTTGGCCAGGTGAATGGTCATTAGCGAAACCTTGTCATTGTCCTCAGGATTGTCCTTGTCCAAATCGGTAATGAGCGCGATGTCCTCCATAAATCCACCTAATGTGGGATTTCCATCTTCAATTTCCACCTGGTTTTCCGCAAACTCCTTTACGGAGTTCAGCAATTCCTGAATGTTTTCAAAGCGGTTGATTCCCTCGGGGGTTTTGTCTTCGCTCAGCTCTCTTACAAGCCCCGAAGTTTTGGCAATATGTTCCGCTACATCAAAAGCATCGCTCTGTCCCGCTATCACCCTGTAACTTTCTATTTTGGTGACAAAATCCTGGATCTTCACCTGTGCGGATCTGTTGATGCCGCTATTATGAGCATAAATACCCAGGTTGCCGCACACATCCCACATACTGATGCCTTCACGATTGGCCAGCACAGTTATCTTTTCAATGGTGGTGTCGCCAAGTCCACGCTTCGGATAGTTGATCACCCTTCTGAAGGCTTCTTCATCCTTTGGGTTTACCGTAAGGCGAAAATAGGCGAGGAGATCTTTTACCTCCTTACGCTGGTAAAACGAAAGGCCACCAAAGATCCGGTAGGGAATATTCTTTCTGCGCAAAGCATCTTCTATGGCCCTTGACTGGGCATTGGTGCGGTAGAGAATAGCAAAGTCCTTATACTTCAGCTTCAGGTTCATTTGCTTCTCCCAGATGGTGCGGGCTACAAAATTGCCTTCGTCATTATCGCTCACCAGCTTGTGAAGCGAAATGCGTTCTCCGCTTTCATTATCGGTCCACACTTCCTTGTGAAGTTGGTCCCGGTTCTTCTTGATTAAAGAATTGGCAGCGCCTACAATGGTTTTTGTGGAGCGGTAGTTTTGCTCCAGCTTAAATATCTGTACCTCGTCATAATCCTTCTGGTAATTGAGGATGTTGCGGATGTTAGCCCCGCGGAAGGCGTAGATTGACTGCGCATCATCGCCCACCACACAAATGTTGCCGTAGCGGTTTGCCAGCGCCTTCACTATCAGGTATTGGGCATGGTTGGTATCCTGGTACTCATCCACCATAATGTAGCGGAAGCGGTCCTGGTACTTGGCCAACACTTCAGGAAACTTGCGCAGCAGGAAATAGGTGTTGAGCAAAAGATCGTCAAAATCCATGGAGCCGGCCCTGAAGCATTTTTCAACGTACGCCCGGTAGATGTCGCCCATCTGTGGCATACGCGCTGCGGCATCCTGCTCCTGGAGGTCGGGACTGCGCAGGTATTCCTTTGGGGTGATCAGCGCATTTTTAAAAGCAGAGATCCTCCGCGCCACATTGTTGGGTTTATAGATCTCCTTGTCGAGGCTCAGTTCCTTTATGGTGTTGAGAATGGCTTTTTTGGCATCCTCGGCATCGTATATCGTAAAGTTGGAAGGGTATCCCAGCCGGTCGGCTTCCACTCTCAGAATCCGGGCAAAGATGGAGTGAAACGTACCCATCCAGAGGTTTTTGGCTTCCGAAGCGCCAACAATACTGGCGATCCGCTCCTTCATTTCGCGGGCAGCCTTATTGGTAAAAGTGAGGGAAAGTATGTTGAAGGGATCCACCCCTTTTTCCTCCATCAGGTAGGCGATGCGGTAGGTGAGCACCCGCGTTTTTCCCGAACCCGCTCCGGCTATTACCATTACGGCTCCGTCACAGGCTGTTACAGCCTCCTGCTGCGAGGGATTCAGTTGTTTCAGATAATCTTGCATGCATTTATTCTCTACAGAACGGCAAAGTACTTATATATATAGGTACGGGGCAAATGGAGTTATTGACAGGAGGGAAATCACATAAACGATTTGAATCCCAAAAAGTGAGTAGTAGCCATCAGTAGCAATAAGGTGTCCCTATTTTTTTACTTTAGCCCCAAACCTAATCCCTTGTTGATGAAAATTTCTCCCAACATTTGCTTTGCCTTTCTTCTTATTCTCCTGAGCTCTTCTGCTTTAAAAGCCCAACAGCGCTGGTCATTTTCAGCCAAGCCGGGTATCGGTATCAACTTTTACGACCGCATGAAAACAAAGGCTGCTACGGTCCCTATTGAAACCTGGGGCCCGTATGAAAAGCCTTTTTATACAAGCCACCTTCATTACCAGATGGCGGTGGAAGCTGATTATTCACTTTTCAGTTTTTTAAAACCATCACTTGCCTTCAGTTTTTCGCAGGTGCTTTTGCCACACAGCGTCCATGACCGCTATTATCAGCTTTCTGAGATTGCCCTTCGCCCGGCTCTTAAAATCGATCCTCTTTACTATACTCCCGATAAGGCATTTTATCTTATTGCAGGTTTCAATGCTGCTTTTCGTAACCAGAAGGAGACTTACAACGGCAATACATATGGAGGTGCGCCACAACAGCGGTTTGTAAGCATCAGAAGAGGCTTTCTTGTAAATGGCTTTGTAGGTTTTGAGTGGGAGCAGTTTTTCTCCCCGCACTTCGGTTACACCATCGGTATGCAATACTTTCCTCCTTTTGCATTCCGGCCATCCACCTATATCATTAAGGAGTATGTATTGGAAGGGGAGAAGCAAAATGCTGCAACTGGCAAGTACCATTATGTGGAGGATCAGAAAGAGCCGGTCAATGGGAGAAATCTGCGCCAGGAAACATTTTATATGCAAAACTTCTATCTGAATGCGGGAGTGAAGTACCGTTTTTAATCCAGAAGGAGGAACTTTTTATTTTTACATTGCAGAAAAATCAAAAATTGCCGCTATAAAGTCCAAAATGAAAAAAATCGCTTGCCTACCTGCCTTGGTGCTGTTGTTCACCTCTTGTTTAAGAAATGACCGTTTGCAGAAGTCAGACACAATGGAATTTTCCATTGAGGTGACAAGCTCCTGTGACAGTACCTACATCGGTACGATCAGGTATTTTGATCAGCAAATGAACTGGATAAGTGTGCATGATGTCCAATTGCCCTTCTATGCCGAGGGCATTTACAATACCCTGGATTCAATGGCTGTGCAGGTAACCGGCACCGCTGCAAATTGGCAGGCTTCGAGCGTTCTCAACACAGTGTCCCTTAAATTGCACCATACCCGTTCCATCCAAAACAACGGAAATACTCATATAATCGGGGATATGGAAATTGAAGATGTGAGCGCAGTTTATGATACTGTAAACTTTAATTCTACCCTTATCGCCCGGTTTGAATAGTCTTTTCCAGACGGGTTTTTGGCCCCTTTCCTAATTTTCCAAACATTTTTTTGCAAGGCATTGCCGGATTGTCAAATAGTTTTACATTTGCAGTCCCCTAAAAATAGGGTACCTGTTGATTTTTAACAGCTTATATATAAAGGTATATGCCAACGATACAACAATTAGTTAGGAAGGGAAGGCGTCAGATCGAAAAGAAGAGCAAGTCGGCAGCCCTTCAATCGTCTCCACAGCGCAGAGGTGTTTGCACCCGTGTGTACACCACTACGCCTAAAAAACCTAACTCGGCTATGCGTAAAGTAGCCCGTGTTCGTCTTACCAATGGTAATGAGGTGAATGCCTACATACCTGGTGAAGGACACAACCTGCAGGAACACAGCATTGTATTGGTGCGTGGTGGCAGGGTAAAAGATCTTCCCGGAGTGCGCTACCATATAGTACGTGGCGCCCTCGATACTGCCGGAGTAAACGGCCGCACACAGCGCAGAAGTAAGTACGGTGCCAAGAAACCAAAGGATAAAAAATAATTCTCGATAGAGTCCAATGAGAAAGACGAGAGCCAAAAAAAGACCATTGTTGCCCGATCCTCAGTTTAATGAAGAACTGGTAACCCGTTTTGTAAACATGATGATGATGGATGGTAAGAAGAGTACTTCCTACCGCATTTTTTATGATGCCATCAACATCGTATCAGAAAAAACCCAGGAAGGTAACGGACTGGAACTTTGGAAGGAAGCCCTTAACAATGTGATGCCCCACGTAGAGGTGCGCAGCCGCAGGGTAGGGGGTGCTACTTTCCAGATTCCTATCCAGATCCGCCCCGACCGTAAGATCTCTGTGGCCATGAAATGGCTGATCTCCTACTCACGCAAGCGCAATGAGAAATCTATGGCTCAAAAGCTGGCTTCTGAAATTATGGCCGCGGCCAAGGAAGAAGGTGCAGCTGTGAAAAAGAGAATGGACACGCATAAAATGGCTGAGGCCAATAAAGCATTTGCCCACTTCGGAAGATTCTAAATTAGAAAAGGAAAGACACGTAGATAGCAATGGCTAAAAGAGATTTAAAATTCACAAGAAACATCGGTATTGCAGCCCATATTGATGCGGGTAAAACTACTACCACCGAGCGTATTCTTTATTATGGCGGAGTGAGCCACAAGATTGGTGAGGTACATGATGGTGCCGCCACTATGGACTGGATGGAGCAGGAGCAGGAAAGGGGTATTACCATTACTTCCGCAGCCACTACTCTTAAATGGCCTTACCGTGGACAGGAATACCACGTAAATATTATTGACACTCCCGGGCACGTTGATTTTACCGTAGAGGTAAACCGCTCATTGCGTGTGCTCGATGGTCTTGTTTTTCTTTTCAGCGCAGTGGATGGCGTGGAGCCGCAATCGGAAACCAACTGGAGGCTGGCCAATAACTATAATGTACCCCGTATCGGTTTTGTAAACAAAATGGATCGCCAGGGTGCAGACTTTTTGAATGTTTGCAAGCAGGTGAAAGAGATGCTCGGAAGCCAGGCTTTGCCCCTTCAGATCCCTATCGGCTCTGAGGCTGACTTTAAAGGAGTGGTCGACCTGATCAACTTCCGGGGAATTACCTGGAACGAGGAAGATCTGGGAATGACCTTTCAGGAGATAGATATCCCTGAAGATGTAATGGAAGAAGCTACAGAGTATCGTGAAAAGTTGCTGGAAGCAGTAGCTGAGTTCAACGATACCCTGATGGAAAAATATTTTGAGGATCCCGAGTCTCTTACCGAAAGAGAAATTTTGGATGCTCTGCGCGAGGCTACAATCACCGGAAAAGTGGTTCCCATGATGTGTGGTTCGGCCTTTAAAAATAAAGGTGTACAGGCCATGCTTAATATGGTGATGGAAATTCTTCCCTCGCCAATGGATGTGGAGGCTATCGTAGGTACAAATCCTGATACTGAAAAAGAAGAAAAGAGAAGGCCCACATTTGATGATCCTTTTGCAGGATTGGCCTTTAAAATTGCCACGGACCCCTTCGTAGGCAGGCTGTGCTTTACAAGAGCATATTCAGGTACACTGGAGTCAGGTTCTTATGTTTTGAATACCAGAACCGGCAAGAAAGAAAGAATTTCAAGGATCTTCCAGATGCACGCCAACAAGCAGAACCAGATCGATACGCTCGGAGCTGGTGACATTGGTGCATTGGTAGGTTTTAAAGATATTAAGACTGGAGATACTCTTTGTAATGAAAAGTATCCGATCGTACTGGAGTCAATGGATTTCCCTGAGCCGGTGATCGGTTTGGCGGTAGAGCCTAAAACTCAGGCTGACGTTGATAAATTGGGTATGGCTTTGGCCAAACTTGCTGAAGAGGATCCTACCTTCCAGGTTCATACTGACGATGAAACGGGACAAACCGTAATCAGCGGGATGGGTGAACTTCACCTCGATATTATTTGCGACCGGCTTAGAAGAGAATTTAAAGTGGAAGTTACCCAGGGTGCGCCTCAGGTATCGTACAAGGAAGCCATCAACGGTACCATTCAGCACCGCGAGGTTTACAAAAAACAAACCGGTGGTCGTGGTAAGTTTGCCGATATCATTGTAACTATTGAGCCCGGTGATCCCGAAAACCCAGGACTTATTTTCGAGAACGGTGTGAAAGGTGGTAACGTTCCCAAGGAATTTATCCCTTCTGTAGAAAAAGGATTTAAAGAAGCCATGAAGAATGGTGTGCTTGCCGGTTATCCTCTGGATAGCCTGAAGGTGACTCTTCTTGACGGTTCATTCCACGCGGTTGACTCTGATCAGCTGTCGTTTGAACTTGCCGCCAAGCTGGCTTACCGTACGGCATTGCCCAAGGCTAATCCTGTTCTGCTTGAGCCCATTATGAAGCTGGAGGTATTAACTCCTGAAGAAAACATGGGGGACATTGTAGGTGACCTTAACCGC
>CAZNMG010000038.1:0-5635 GCA_964574075.1 uncultured Owenweeksia sp. | reverse complement strand
GTATAATCAATGGCATCTCCAGTGGTGGTTGCTGTCAGGTAGAGTCCGCTTGGAGGCTTAACCAGGTACAGTGGAGGATTTTCAAAAACCGTCCTTTGCGAATTGTTAAAATTCAGCTCCGCATTTGGACCAAAAGCATCTACGAAAAAGGCTTGTCCGGGAGCTATATAGCCATTTACCATCTCAACACTGTCGGGTAAAGAACCCGCCCCGGCATTATATCCGCGCCAGGTGCTATCGGTGTCGTCATCAAAAATATAATAGGTATCACCCACATCTGAATTATCAGCCGCTACCATGTCCCAGTCAATGGTACTGGGGTAGGGGTTGGGAACAAAATTCCATTCCGTATCGGTAACCGAATCGAGAGGCACGGCAACAGATCCATTCATAAGAGCACCGCTAGACGTCATAGTTGTAGGCAATGATCCGAATGGGGTACCCAGATAAATTGAATAGCCTACACCTTCAGTTTCTGCGCTGAGGCCGGCTGCCGGCACCCATGTTCCTTCCTGAGTGGAATCGTGTTCTAAGGCGGCATTATATCTCCATACGTTTACTCTGCTGGTATCGTTGCCTGTTTCTGCCAAAGCCTGAATAAACATGCTATTGTTAAATGTTACATCATCCAGTTCCGCATCCACGGGGAATGCCACATTAAACCAGCGCGCTGCCCTGTCAGAACTCAGATATGACTCCACCGATGAAGTTCCCAGAATTTCACCAATTACTTGCGAGTAGCCGGTGGAATTGGCTTGAAGAAGTGCCTCTCCACTCACAGATAGCGTATTGCCATTAAGATCTAAAGTGGAAGTTGGTTGAAGGGTAAGATTGGCCAGGGCTGCATTTTCATTAAGGGTGGCATCCTCACCTGCCAATACTAAAGCGTCACGCGTACCCGTACTTACATCTGGTGTCTCGCTCCAGGCTCCGTTATCAAAGACGATAAAATCCACTATCTGCCCGGTACCATTTGTGCCAGGTGAACCGAGGTCATCACCGCTGCCATCGAATTCCGCATCCCTTACACTGGCTGCATTCCAATTGGCACGGAGGCTGTTATCATCATTTGTACTACCGTTGTATATAGCTGCAACTCCATTTCCCTGAGGCCAGGTAGCATTATAGGAAACCGAATCTATCCTTACCAAATCAGGTGATGTAAGATAAATGTCATCGTTGTCATCATCCAGTACATAGCCGGAATAGGAGTACTCAAAATCCACCTCTTTTCCGCCATTGGTAGCTACGTTGGAATCAGTTCCCAGCACGACAAAGCTGTGCGGTTGAATAACCAAAGCACTGTCAATAAACATTATGTCTGCAGCTCCATCCAATACAACCCAATTGAGAAGACTAATGGCGGAATCGGTTGTATTGTACAATTCGATATACTCCCCGTTGGCATCATTAACATCTTCCGGGTTCGCCATGAATTCTGTAATGATCACGTCTCCCGGAAAAATTCCGATTTCCGGAGTGGCAGTGTCTTCCACACCTGTGCTCCAGGTTGTACCTAAACTGCTGAATATTTTAAAGTAGTAGGTAGTATCATTGGTGAGATCAGTTACAACTACAGATTCTCCGCTACCATTGTAAACCACATATTCACCAGGAGCAACCTGGGTACCGCTGCCAAACTGTGTATGTCCAAGGTACTGTGAGTTATGTGGATTCGCTGCCGTATCGGGATCATAAGAAATAGAATCACCGAGGCGGGCTATTACCAACACAGAATCAGCACAACCTGAATTATTCCAGGACAGGCGAACACGACTGTTACCGGGTTGTGCGGAAAAAGATGTAGGATCGGCTGCAACTGCACAGGTGGTGGTTGTGGCCGAAGCTCCAGGCGTTAAATAACAGCTCCCTTCATTAAATTCATAAACTGTAAACTCATATTCTTCTCCCGCTGTAAGTCCTGTTACCGTCATTGAGGTAATAGTACTGGTATCACGGAATACCACGAAATTTCCACTACCAATGTCTTCCCCTTCTCCAAATTCAAAATCTGAGTTGTAATAGTTCCCGGTAGTAGGTTGCACGAGGGCCGAATCCGTAGAGCGGGCGACCACCATTACACTGTCGCCATCACCGCGGGTCCAGCTGAGGTCCACACTAAAATAGGTAGTAGTGCCTATCATTACCGCAGTGGCCTGGGTAGAAGGTGGTGTACATAAAATGGTAAAAGGTGTGGCATCAATTGGCGAAACACCAGTGGTGGTGGTGGTCCAATTGGCCGGATTGCTGACCGAGGCCAGTATTGCTGCTGCTGTGCCGGTACGTGTTCCGCTGTACTCACCATCCTGATTATTAATATCTACCGTATCAGTAAAACCGCCCGGAAAGGGACCTGCATCACCAAAACTCGAAACCGCGTATAAGTAATTGGTAACATTGGTAGTGGATGTTCCCTGGAACGCGATCATCTTGTCACCAGAGTTGGTCAACTGGATTCCTCCTCCAGTCTGGTTCACGAAATCAGGAGAATTTATTACTCCAAGGGTGGCATTAAACAAAACAACTGTTCCCTTTGCAACTCCACCTGAAGGTGCGGTGTAGAGTGCAACTCCGGCAGGGCCGGTAGGCGCAGGGTGTGTATTGTCACCGTCCGCTCCTTCATCCGTGAAATAAATCTCAGTGCCTGCCTCCAGATCTACAAGAGGGACAAACGCAAACTCATCAGTGTTGCCCTCCGTATCCAGGGCAGTAATAACAATGTCTCCGGATGATAGAACAGTCTGGCTTCGCAATCCGAAGCCTATGGTCATAAATAGTAATGTGACAAGAAGTAATCTTTTTGATTTCATACAGAGTGTTTATAGGGTTGTTTTTTTCAAATGTTATTACAAACGTTTCTACATAAAGTTTGTACAAACGCCTGTTTATAATGGTAGAATGTAGGCAAAAATTGCTGTTTTGCGCCAAAAAACAAAATTATTGATGCAAATTTTTGTAGAACTATTCCCACAACCCTTTCGGGATGCGGAAAAAATTTTTAGGCTATGAAGTAAAAATTGACGTTAAGAGGTGATCAAAAACGAAAAAGCCAGGCTTACTGACGTAAACCTGGCTTTTTTATACCATCTGTTTTTAATGTTAGTCCGCCAAAAGAACCACCTTATTATTCTGAACTTCTACCACGCCTCCCTTTATTGTAAGACGCACCACCCGATCATTACTTTTGTCAGGTTCAATCTTACCACTCATGCCATCGTACTTTTTGTACGAATCGGGCAAATCGATCTTGACCACCCCTTCTTTCAGCGAGCTGATCAGCGGAGCATGGTTATCGAGGATCTGAAACAATCCATCCTTGCCCGGCAGCTGAACAGCGTCTGCTTTTCCATTAAAAAGCCTGGCTTCGGGAGTTATAATTTCTAATTGCATCTTCTTTCAGTTTGCCGGTGCTGTTTAAAGCTTTGTTTAGTACTTTCTGTGAGCCACGTGCTTGATCAGGCTTCCGCCTCAGCAAGCATTTTTTCACCAGCCTCAATGGCATCCTCAATATTTCCCTTGAGGTTGAAGGCCGCCTCAGGATACTTATCCAGTTCACCATTAAGGATCATATTGAAACCTTTGATAGTATCCTCAATGCTCACAAATACTCCGGGAATTCCGGTGAACTGTTCGGCTACGTGGAAAGGCTGCGAAAGAAAACGCTGCACCCTACGCGCGCGGTGTACAATCAGCCTGTCATCTTCAGACAGTTCGTCCATACCCAAAATGGCTATAATATCCTGTAGTTCCTTATTACGTTGCAAAATCTCCTTCACCCTCTGTGCACAGCGATAGTGCTCGTCACCTACAATCTCAGCCGAAAGAATTCGGGAGGTAGAGTCAAGTGGATCAACAGCCGGATAAATACCAAGGGCTGAAAGTTTACGGCTCAATACTGTTGTGGCATCAAGGTGAGCAAATGTAGTTGCCGGAGCCGGATCCGTAAGGTCATCCGCGGGCACATAAACGGCCTGTACAGAAGTAATGGACCCACTCTTGGTAGAAGTAATACGCTCCTGCATGGCACCCATTTCGGTAGCCAGTGTAGGTTGATAACCCACAGCCGAAGGCATCCGGCCAAGAAGTGCAGACACTTCGGAACCGGCCTGTGTAAAGCGGAAAATATTGTCGACAAAGAAGAGGATATCCTTACCTGCTCCACCACTCTCGCCTTCGCCATCACGAAAGTACTCAGCAAGGGTTAAGCCCGAAAGTGCTACACGGGCCCGGGCACCGGGAGGTTCATTCATCTGACCGAAAACAAAGGTTGCCTTGGAGTCTTTCATCTTCTCCACGTCAACTTTGGAAAGGTCCCATCCGCCTTTCTCCATCTCTTCCATAAAATCCTCGCCATAGCGGATAATACCTGATTCAAGCATTTCGCGCAGCAGGTCATTTCCCTCGCGGGTACGCTCACCCACACCGGCAAATACTGAAAGTCCACCGTGGCCCTTTGCAATATTGTTAATCAATTCCTGGATCAGTACAGTCTTTCCTACCCCGGCACCACCAAACAAACCAATCTTACCACCTTTTGAGTAAGGCTCGATAAGATCGATCACCTTGATCCCGGTAAAGAGCACTTCTGAAGAAGTTGAAAGATCCTCAAATTTTGGCGCTTCGCGGTGAATAGGCATACTGCCGGTATTGTCTACCTGGCCAATACCATCAATGGTTTCACCGATCACGTTGAATAAGCGACCGCGAATGGCGTCACCTGTAGGCATTTTTATAGGCGATCCGGTAGCTACCACCTCCTGGCCTCTGGTAAGACCATCGGTGGAGTCCATAGCCACAGCCCGGATCGTATCCTCACCAATGTGTTGTTGGGTTTCGAGTACCACACGGGTACCGTCAGGGCGGGTTACTTCCAGTGAATCGTAAATACGGGGAAGTTCATTATTGGTAGTATCGAAGTAAACGTCAACCACGGGGCCGATTACCTGAGCTACCTTACCTACTACTTGAGACATCTTGAAGAATTATGATTAGTAGAACGCTATCTTTGAATTTGGCGGCAAAAATAGTAGTTTTTCACTAAAAGAGTGCCGCTGAAAAGCTTTTTTAATTTTTCTACTTTTGAACAGGATTTCCACAGGAGGAAAATAACCGCAACTATTTGATAATCAAATTTTAATCCCTCAGCCATTTGAAGGTTTATTATTCGCTTGACGATTTTGTGAAGCTCAATAATGCCGTGGTCACCACCGGCACTTTTGACGGAGTACACATCGGCCACAAAAAAATAATGGCGCAGTTGCGCAACATTGCCAGCCGCACAGGAGGTGAATCCGTTCTTCTTACCTTTAACCCTCATCCCCGCATTGTGCTTCAACCCGATACAGAGTTGAAACTAATCAACTCCCAGCAGGAGAAGATCGAACTACTCAAACAAACCGGCCTTGACCACCTGATCATCCATCCTTTTACAAAGGAATTCAGCCGTACCAAATCCCTTGACTTTGTAAGGGATATTTTGGTGAATACCATTGGAGCCAGGAAGCTGGTTATCGGCTACGATCACCACTTTGGCCGAAACCGGGAAGGCACCTTTGAACATTTAAAGGAGTATGGCCCGGTATATGGCTTTGATGTGGAGGAAATCCCGGCCGAAGATCTGCAGAATGTAACGGTA
>CAZNMG010000037.1:0-3938 GCA_964574075.1 uncultured Owenweeksia sp. | reverse complement strand
GGGATCAATGTTTTTAAGGAAAGGCTGCAGACAATTCCCGGGGTGAGCGAAATATACCTGTGGGGAGAAAAACTCTACTCCATGCGCCTTGAGCTCGATCCGGCAAAGATGACGGCTTATGGCCTTACGCCACTCGATGTGCGCGATGCACTTGTAGGACAGAACGTAGAGCTGCCCTCTGGCCGCATCGAAGGTTACCGCACCGAACTCGTTATCCGTACCTATGGCCGTCTTACCACCGAAGAGGATTTCAACAACCTGATTGTAGCCGAGCGTGAGGGAACGCTTATTCGCCTGAAAGACATCGGCCGGGCCAACCTGGCACCACAAAACGAACGAACGCTGCTCCGCGGAAATGGAGGGGTACCTATGATTGGCATTGCCATACAACCCCAACCTGGTGCTAACTATATTGAGATTGTTGATGAAATCAAAAACCGGGTAGAACAAATAAAACAGGATCTCCCTGAAGATCTGGAGCTGGGTGTCGCTCTCGATACTACCGAAAACATCCGCAAGGCCATCACTGAAGTTCAGGAAACGATCTTCATTGCCTTTGGGCTGGTGGTGCTTGTTATTTTCTTTTTCCTCAGAAACTGGCGCACAACGCTTATTCCGGTCATATCTATTCCCATCTCACTTCTGGGCTCTTTTTTCATAATGTATGCGGCCGGCTTTTCAATCAACATCCTCACCCTGCTGGGAATTGTACTGGCAACAGGACTTGTGGTGGACGATGCCATTGTGGTGATGGAAAACATTTTTGTGCGCATAGAGCGCGGGCAAAACAGAGTGCAGGCGGCTTTTGCCGGATCGAGTTAGTTCTTCTTTTCGATTATTTCCACCACTATTACACTTGTCGCGGTATTTCTCCCGGTTATTTTCCTTCAGGGTTTAACCGGAAGGCTGTTCAGGGAGTTTGGGGTTGTAGTAGCCGGATCAGTGGTTATCTCAGCTTTTGTTTCGCTCACCATCACCCCAATGATGAGCTCGCGTATGCTTAAAAAGACTGAACCAAAGAGTAACCTGGGCAATCGTATCGGTAAGGGATTGCAGAATATGATTGAAGGTTACAGGAGGTCGCTGGACCGCTTTATGAACCGGAGGTGGATCTCCTTGGTAATTATGTTTGGAGCGATCGCCTTGATCTTTGGCATCGGCCAGTTTCTGCCTTCTGAACTTGCTCCCCTTGAAGACAAAAGCAGACTGCGCCTCTTTGCCACGGCCCCCGAAGGTACCTCCTACGAAATGATGGATGCCTATATTGAAGAACTTATCGCTCTCACCGATACTATTGATGAACGCGAATCATTGCTGGCCGTTACCTCGCCCGGGTTTGGGGCTTCCAACTCCATAAACTCAGGTTTTGTACGGCTCACCCTCGTGCCTCCCGGTGAGAGGGAAAAAAGCCAGATGGAACTGGCAAACGAAATTTCCGCGAAGGTGAAGGAATATAATTTCGCCCGCACCTTTGTCACCCAGGAGCAGACCATTGAGGTTGGCGGTGGTGGCGGAAGGCTGCCGGTGCAGTTTGTGGTGCAGGCACCCACCCTCGAAAAACTGAAGGAAGTCCTTCCGGAGTTTGAGGCCCGGGCCAATGCAAGTCCGGCTTTTGATGTAGTGGACCTCGACCTTAAATTTTCGAAACCCGAGCTGCAGGTGGAAATCGATCGCAATAAGGCCCGTGAGATGGGCGTGGCGGTACGGGATATTGCGGAAACACTCCAGCTATATTTCAGTAGTCAGCGCTTCGGGTATTTTATTAAGGAGGGAAAACAGTACTACGTGATCGGGCAGGCAAAGCGCACGGACCGTGATGAACCTGCCGACCTCACCAAAATCACCGTGCGAAATGACCAGGGGGATATGGTTCAACTGGATAATTTGGTGAATGTGTCTTTTGAAAGCGGCCCACCGCAACTCTACCGCTACAACCGCTACATTTCCGCCACTTTTTCGGCTGCACCGGCACCGGGCTTTACCATTGGCGAGGGCATCGAGGAAATGGAGAAGATTGCCGATGAGGTGCTGGATGAATCATTCACCACCAGCCTTGCAGGTACGTCTAAGGAATTTTCCGAAAGCTCCGGAAACCTGCTGTTTGCTTTCTTATTGGCGCTGGTGCTGATCTATCTTGCTTTAGCTGCTCAGTTTGAAAGCTTCAGGGATCCATTTACCATCATGCTTACGGTACCGTTGGCGTTGGCGGGAGCTGTACTCGCGTTATGGGTTTTCGGGCACACCCTCAATATTTTCAGCCAGATTGGGATGATCGTACTTGTGGGAATTGTTACCAAGAACGGTATTCTCATCGTGGAATTTGCAAACCAGCGCAGGCAGCAGGGACTTAGCATTCGTGAGGCAGCTGTAGATGCGGCTGCTCAGCGTTTCCGCCCCATTTTGATGACGAGCCTGGCCACCATCCTGGGTGCCTTGCCCATTGCACTGGCTTTGGGCGGAGCCGCCACGAGCCGTATTCCCATGGGGGTTGCGATTATTGGGGGGCTGGCATTTTCACTGCTGCTTACCCTTTATGTGATCCCGGTGCTGTACACCTTCATTACCAGCAAGGCGACCAAAACGCTCGTTGAAGATAAAACTGTGGAGAACGATGAGGCATAAATTGAGAAACCGAGATACGAACAGCAAAAAGGTGAGGCTGATGTTTAAAACAATAACCGCAGCGCTACTGATCCTGATCTCCCTTGCGGCAAAAGGCCAGGAAAACATGAGCCTTCAGGAAATGGTAAACCAGGCGCTGGAGGTGAACTACGATATCAGGATAGTGCGGAATGAGCAGGCCCAGGCCGAAAACAGCAACACCATTGGCAATGCGGGAATGCTCCCCCAGGCCGACATCACAGCCGAACACGGATATGCCATCACCAATTCAGAGCAGCAGTTTGTAACAGGTGATAATCAACAAGCTACGGCTGCGCGCAACGAAGCTACTTTCGCCCAGGCCTCCGTACGCTGGGTGGTATTTGATGGGCTGGCCATGTTTGCGCGAAAAGACAGACTCGAGCAACTGGCCATGTTGGGAAAAACCAATACCCGGTTTTACATAGAACAGACAGTGGCCGACCTCGCCATGGCATACTTTCAGCTCAAGCAGGAGCGCAAGCTGCTGGAGACTTTTCAAAAAACCCTGGATGTTTCCAAAAGCCGCCTTGTGCTCCAGGAGAAAGGATTGGAAGTTGGCGCACGAAGTATGCTGGATGTACAGCGGGCCCGCGTTGACCGCAATGCCGACAGTGCCATGGTACTTTCACAAATAGCTCAGATACAGGACCTGGAGATCCAGATCAACCGAATTATAAACCGCAACCTTGAGGCCGGTATTGATCCCATTGATCCATTTAACCTTGCCACGGATCTCGATCTGGAAGCTTTCCAGGAAAAGGCACGCGAGCAAAATGCGCAGCTCACCCAGCAACAGATACAGGAAATGATTGCATCTGAGGAAGTACAGATTTCGCGCGGAGCACTCTTCCCCGAACTGGAGCTTTTCGGAAACTACAACTACAACAGGCAGGTAAACGAGGTAGGGTTCCTTCAATCGAGCCGTTCCCGCGGGCCTGATTTTGGCGTACGTGTCCGCTTCAATTTATTTAATGGCGGCCAGCAGCGCATCCAGCTCGAAAATGCAAAAATAGAAGCAGCCAGTGAAGGATTGCGTACCAGCCAGGTTTCCCAGGAAATAACCGCAGCCGTACAGGTGGCTTACCTCCGCTGGAAAAACGAGATGAAGCAGGTGATGCTGGAAGAGCAAAGTGTACAGGCTGCTGCTCAAACACTTGATATTGCTACCAAACAGTACGAACTGGGAGTGATCAATGATGTTGATTTCCGTCTTATCCAGCTGAATACCGTAAGCTCACAAACACGCTACCTGCAGGCGCAATTCCGCGCCAAGAGCCGCGAAATAGAACTCTACC
>CAZNMG010000036.1:0-9954 GCA_964574075.1 uncultured Owenweeksia sp. | reverse complement strand
CTTATGGTTTCCAGCCAGTATTCATCGGCCAGAAAGGATGCAAAGCCCGTATCGGGAGCTGTGAATTTTTGGATGAATACCGGCAGGCTCAAAATTACAAATGCCAATACCGAGTGCCATTCCTTTCGATCCACGCGTTTGCCGGGGTCTATTAATAGATTTATACCCAGAAAGGCCGCCACGTATAATCCTGTAGCGGGGTGGAATAAGAAGGCCACTCCTAATAACAACCAGGCGGCAAAGCTCCTTTTGCGTAGCCAGAAGTAGATAGCCCCCAACAGGAAAGGAATTCCGCTGAGGCGCATCAACAAAAGCGTGGGTAAGGTAAAAGTTGTGCCCGGGGTAAACCAGGGAACAAGAATTAAAAGTGGTGTGAGGTAAACCAGATCGCGGCTAAAGAGCCGGTGAATAGCCATTGAAAGGTAAAATATCGCGAACAGGCAGGCGGAATAAAGCAGCAAAAAGCTTGCATAAACGGGCATTGGCAGAAAATGCACTAGCTTGTAGAGTATGGAGTAGTGATAATCCCGTTGGGCTATCACAGGATCTATTGCGAAGATTTCAGGGTTTTGAAGATTCTCCAGCCACGCCAGCATATACCAGTGGTCATACAAACCAAACTTGTAGGGGTTGATCAACCAGATGCTCAGGCCGGTCAGGAGCAGGGCGTATAACACACGAATAGAAGTTCTTTCAAATAGTGCCAATATCTTCTTCTCTTTTTTCTAAAGGATGCATAATAAAGAAAACGGTATAAAAGAAGCTGAAGAAGAGTACGCCTGCCTGCCGTTGGAGTATGCTCTCCGTCAGAAAACTTAGGCAACAAACACCTAAAAATATTTTACCCTCAAAAGGAACTCCTCTTTTAAAGAATGGATAAAAAAGCATCGTCAACAAAATAAGAAGTCCAATAAAGCCGTGAGCGGCCCAGTGTTGCAGATAACTGTTGTGATAGTTGAAGTTCCGGTCGCGCAGGAAATAGGTACTACTCCCATCCCAGAAGAGGGCATCAACATCTTCCAATTCTTTTTGCAGAGCCTGATCAGCAGCACCTGTACCAGTTCCAACCCAAAAATTATCGTTTACCACGTTCCATCCTTCGCGCCATAAAAATTTGCGGGGGTTGGTTTGTTTGTCGTTTACCATTCCGCCAAAGGAGTTTACCTCATTCACGGTATCTAATACCCGCTTCCGGCTGTGCGGCAGGGTGAAGGCAAGAGCGGCCAGTGCTACAGCAACAGTTATTGTCCAGAGCAAGCGGGTCCTCAACGAATATCTGCTTTTTAGCGAAAAGAGGATAAGAATATTGATGACCACAAAGACCAAATATTGAATGCGTACCGACAGAAACACCAGCGTGACAAAAAGTGCAATCAGTATCAGCACCGTTAACAGCCGGTGAGATGCCATAGGCTTACCGGTAAAAAAACGATAAAGAACCACACCATAAGCGAAATTGACATACATAGCAAAATAATGGGGCGGCACCATCTTGAAAATCATCAATCTTGAATAGAAGAAATGGGTGCCATCACTGTTTGGCAGGTACAAAATAATCGCATTTCCAAAACTAATAACAATGGCGACCAGTAAAGAATAAATGAATGCATCTATCAGGAGGCGCTTATGGCGGGCAGAAAACAAATCCACACTCCCCAAAAGAATAGCCCACGCTAAAAACGGTATTTTCAGTACCAGGTACCTTTCAGCCTCACTGCCCGTGCCGCTGTAGATGCCGCCAATTACGATCCAAAGAAAATAGGCAAAGAGAAAACCTGTCATTTGGTTGGTGCGGATCAGCTCAAGTTTACGTGCAAAACCAAGACTTACCAGCCAAAGAAGACTGTAGCTCATAAGCCCCAGCGTAAGCGGAATTGCCTTAAACTGGAAGGGAAGCATAACTACAAAAAACAAAAGGCTATAAAAATATAGCCTTTTCAATAAGTCACCAGATATCAAGTTTTTACTTTTGAGCAAAGGTCAGGATTTTACCGTAATGCGCGCTATCGAGCAGTACTTCACGAGCCTTTTGCACTTCTTCATCCACGCTAAGTGAATTTGCAATGCGGCCCTGATCATAATAATAGCGGGAAACGATCTCTTCCTCGAGCAATTGCTTTATATCGCTGCGATACACTTTTAAGTCATCCTTCTCATTTTCATGATACAAACTCTTCAGGCTTTCGAGCTGGGCCTGAAGATCCTGGTAGTACTCTTCCTCATGGGCGGCAGCCTCAAGTTCGGCCAGTTTTTTCTCTGTATCGGTTTCGTATTGGAAGTCCCTCTTTTGCAGCCATGCCAGAAACTGATCATACTCTTCTTCACTTAGCTGGAATTGGGCAGCGGGAGCGATGGTGGAGTGCTGCCGGGCATATTCCGTGGCGTAATCAAAAATGAACATATCCCGGTACAAGGCAATAATAGCTTCGCTGATCTCCTTTTGCTCTACTATGATATCAGGATCAATACCTCCACCATCAAATACCGGACGGCCGTTTTCAGTTTGGAAGCGAGTGCGCAGTGAATCGGGAATTGTAACAACGCTTCCATCCACCGAACGCTCGGCATAATTAATAGCCTGAATGCTGCGGCCACTGGGAGTATAATATTTTGCAATAGTTACCTTGAGTTGCGATCCGTAGGAAAGCTTGCGGGTTTGCTGTACCAGCCCCTTTCCGAAGCTTCTCTGACCCACTATTACACCACGATCATAATCCTGGAGGGTACCAGCCACAATCTCAGAAGCAGAAGCACTGCCCCGGTTAATGAGGACTGCCACAGGTGTTGTCAAATCCTCGGGGCTATTCAGGGTTTTATAACTTTTCTCCCACTCTTCGAGTTTACCTTTGGTGTTTACCACTTCCATGCCTTTTTCGAGAAAGATGTTGCTTACGTTAACGGCTTCACTCAGCAGTCCACCCGGGTTCCCTCTCAGGTCGAGTACCACTCCTTTCACATCGTTGTTCTCTTTAAGTTCTTCCAGGGCCTCCTTAATTTCCTTACTTGCCTTGTCTGTAAAGCTACCGAGGGAAATATAGGCAATACCACCTTCGAGCATGCCGTAGTAGGGTACGCTTTTTACCTGTACTTCCTCCCGCTCCAGTGTTTTGGTAAAAGTTTGATCTGCCCTGATGTAGGTAAGGGTTACCTCCGTACCGGGGGCTCCTTTTAATATTTTACTTACGTCTTCGGTGGATTTGCCCTTTACGGATTTGCCATCAATGCTGATGATAATATCTCCTGCCTTCAGGCCAGCCTTATCGGCTGCAAAACCTTCATAAGGGGTGGTAAGAATCATCACATCATCCTTCATCCTTATGGTGGCCCCTATGCCCCCATAGTTGCCGGTGGTTTGTATTTTATAATCCTCCACCCTTTCTTCAGGAATATAGGTGGTGTACGGATCCAGTGAATTAAGCATGGATTCCATAGCCTCATTCATCAGTTCACCGGGCTGGGTCTCATCTACATAATAAAGATTGACCTCTTTAAAAACATTGGTGAAAATATCCAGCTGTTTACTGATCTCGAAATAATCAGGGGTATAGGCCACGGAAAAGCTCAGTACCGCTGCGGTAATGGTGGCCAGTGCGACTTTTGTAATCTTCTTCATTGTTTCAGTGAGTTAACTCAGGCAGCAAAATAGGGTGGAACGAATGTAATGAAAACGTGCTAAATTCTTTCAGATTGTTTATCGGGCGAAGAATTAACGGCATAAAACCGGGCCAATATCTTCTGCATGCTTTTTTCGATGGTTTGATAATCCCCTCTTTCGGCCGACACGTAGATAAGAACCAGTGCCACTCCACCCAGTTCATTTATTTGGCTGCTATGGCGATTCTTGCGGTAGGCTTCGCGCATCCAGCGCTTGTGCAGGTTTCGGTCTACAGCACGTTTGAACTTCTTTTTAGGGACAGAGAAAGCTACCTGCACCCCTTGTACCTGCTGCTGATCGATATATAACGCCAGCAACGGAAAACCCTTAATGGTTTTTCCGGATTTAAAGACTTCAGAAATTATCTTCCGGCTCTTGAGGTGCTCGGATTTGCCAAAGCGTTGGTCCATCCTGCAAAAGAACAAAAAGACCAGCTAAGGGGGTATGGGAATATTTACTTCGCCTTGTTTACGGTGCGTATGTATTGCTCAATGGCCATGGTCATTGAAGGTGCCTTTGGAGTGGGAGCCTTAATATCAAGCCGCAATCCGGCATCCTTCACAGCTTTGTGAGTGGAACTTCCAAAAGCCGCAAGCCGCGTTTCATTCTGTTTGAAGTCGGGGAAATTCTCCAGCAGTGATTTAATACCGGAGGGACTGAAAAACACGAGGACGTCATAATAAACATCAGCCAGATCACTCAGATCGCTGGAAACCGTGTTGTATAATATGGCACGGGTATATTCCACCTTGGCCTCTTTTAAAAGCTTGGGAATTTCGGGTTTCAGCACATCAGATGACGGCAGTAAAAACTTCTCGGTTTTATGCTTTTTGATCAGCGGGATCAGATCCTTAAAGGTATTGTTACCGAAATAGATCTTGCGCTTGCGGTACACCACATACTTCTGAAGATAGTAGGCAATAGCCTCTGAAGTACAGAAGTATTTCATCTCATTGGGTACCTGAAAGCGAAGGTCCTCGGCTATCCTGAAGAAATGGTCAACGGCATTACGACTAGTAAGGATCACGGCAGTATGGCCGGGAACGTTCACCTTTTGTTTACGCACATCAGCCGCATCTACACCTTCCACATGTATAAAAGGCCTGAAGTCCACTTTAATCTTATTCTTTTCTGCCAAATCGAGATAAGGAGAATTCTCAGTTTGTGGCTCAGGCTGCGATACCAGGATAGTTTTTACCTTCAAAATTGTGCCTTTATGATTAGTATATCAGGTTGTCAACCCTTACTGGTAAAGGCTTTTAAGCCAACCCAATAGAAATAACAAGGGGGTGATTTCCAGCGCGCAAAGGTAAAAAATTTTATAGTACCCGCGGGCCTGTATTCGCCATATCTTCAACAAAGAAAACTGAAAGGCAAAATAGAATCCTAAACCTATTAAAACAGCGAGGAGGTAATAAACTACCGGATAAGCCGGGGTAAAGTAAATCAGCAGTGCACAAACCGGAAGAATCAGAATGGAAGTCCACATACGATACGCAAGGTTCACGTTTTGAGCACCTGCAATTTCCTCCGATTGTTCAAATACCCAACCTACAAACAGGCCAACGAGGTTTTTTACAACAAAAAATAACATTAAAATAAACAGGACACGGAGGTACATTTCCCAATCGGTAAGCAAAGGTATGGCCCCGAGGTATGGGTGAAGCAACAGGAATACTCCCAATCCGATCATGGCATAGCTCATCAGGCTCAGGCTCAGGTCAAAAAGACCACGTCTCAGGCTTGGATTAAATGAAGCTTCCAATTCGTGCCGCTTCACGTGAAAAGGCAGGATCAAAAAATTCCTGAACCTCTGCGGATTGTACAGCCGGGCCGAAATAACCAGTACAGTGCTTAAAAGCAATAACCAGAGTATCCAATCCGTGTGATGTGGTAACCGTTCTATCCCCATAGGCAGCCACAAAAGTAGTGGTTCATGATGTTGTATTCCGCGATTTTGAAAATTATGATGAGGAGCCCCGTTGACCCTTTCATAGCCTCTACTTTATTTCATTGGTTACATTTGCCACAAAAGCACAATTCTATGGCAAGCGACCAGTTCCAGTCACCTGACTATTATCTTCTTGACGAACTACTATCCGAGGAACACAAAATGGTGCGTAGTGCCACCCGCGACTGGGTAAAGAAGGATGTGACACCCATCATTGAAGAATATGCGCAAAGAGCCGAATTTCCAAAACAACTGATCAAAGGCCTGGCAGAGGTTGGTGCTTTTGGTCCTTACATACCTGAAGAATACGGAGGTGCCGGCCTTGACCACATATCGTATGGTCTCATGATGCAGGAAATTGAACGGGGTGACAGCGGAGTCCGGTCCACATGTTCAGTGCAATCCTCACTGGTGATGTTCCCTATTTTTAAATATGGCAGTGAAGAACAGCGAAAAAAATACCTCCCCAAACTGGCGACCGGAGAGTGGATGGGAAGCTTTGGCCTTACCGAACCCAACTTCGGCTCCAATCCCGGAGGGATGAAAACAAACTTTAAGGATAAGGGCGATCATTACCTTCTCAATGGTTCTAAAATGTGGATCTCCAATGCACCATTCTGTGATATTGCTGTAGTGTGGGCAAAGGATGAAAATGATCGCATCCACGGTTTGATAGTAGAGCGCGGAATGGAAGGCTTCAGTACCCCTGAAACCCACAACAAGTGGAGTCTGCGCGCCAGTGCCACCGGAGAACTGGTGTTTGACAATGTAAAGGTACCGAAGGAAAATCTGCTTCCCAACAAATCGGGGTTAGGGGCACCGCTGGGGTGCCTTGACAGTGCGCGCTATGGCATTGCCTGGGGTGCCATCGGTGCGGCCATGGATTGCTATGATACCGCCCTGCGCTACGCGAAGGAGCGTATTCAATTCAATAAACCCATTGCGGCTTTCCAGCTGCAGCAGAAAAAGCTTTCGGAAATGATCACTGAGATCACCAAGGCCCAACTTATGGTGTGGAGACTGGGGACTCTCAAAAATGAGAATCGCGCCACCAGTGCGCAGATATCGATGGCCAAAAGGAACAGTGTGGACATGGCGCTGAATATTGCGCGGGAATCCCGGCAAATATTAGGAGGAATGGGCATCAGCGGTGACTTCCCGATTATGCGGCATATGATGAACCTCGAATCTGTTATCACCTATGAAGGAACACATGATATTCACCTGCTGATCACCGGGCTTGACATAACCGGCCATAGCGCCTTTCAATAATGAAATTCTTCTCTGCTCCAACTGCAGTTCTCAAGCTGTGCATCGCCTTTGTAATAGCGGCCCCGGCCAGCGCGCAGGTGGTAAGTGGAGTAGTTTATGATGCCATCAGCGAAGAACCTCTACAAGGGGCCTCGGTAAAAGTGGCTGATACCGAAACCGGGGTCGCTACTGATGCCAATGGGCACTATCGCATGGCCCTACCGGAAGCAGGCCGCTACAATCTACAGGTAAGCTTTGTAGGCTATGAAACGCGGGTTGTACCCGATATATGGGTGCGAAACGGAAAGATCACCACCCAGGATTTTGCCCTCAACCGAAGTAATACCGGCCTTGAAGAAGTGGTGGTACGCGACAAATTAAATCCTGCGCAAATAGGCGCTCTCACCATTACTGAAGAGCAGATAAACCGACATGCGGCCACTTACTACGACCCCGCCCGACTGGTAACCAACTCACCTGACCTTGCCGTGAGCAATGATCAGAACAACCGGATTTCCGTAAGGGGAATTTCTCCAAACTTCAACGTGTGGCGCCTTGAGGGTGCCGAGATCGTGAATCCGAACCACCTGTCCAATGCAGGTACCTTTTCGGACCAGTCAATTGCCACCGGAGGCAGTGTAAATATCATTAGCGCTCAAATGCTGGGCACCTCGAGTTTTTTGTACGGAGGGTTTTCGCCACGATATGGCAATACGGTTGGAGGTTTATTCGACATGAATTTCAGGAGGGGCAACCGGGAGGAAAGGCAGTACACAACTCAGGCATCATTGATTGGGTTGGATTTTGCAGCAGAAGGACCTTTTTCTTCAACGGGTGAAGCCTCTTACCTGGTAAATTACCGCTACTCGTTTACAGGTCTCCTGGCTGCCATGGGTGTTGATTTTGGTGGTGAAAAAATCGGTTTCCAGGATCTTTCCCTAAATGTATCCCTTCCTTTAAAAAACAAGGCCGAACTGCGGGTATTTGCGGTGGGGGGCCTAAACTTCAACAACTTCAATGCTGCCTCTTTGGCGGAATCGGAAGTGGAAAAAGACCGATCTGATATATTTTATGACGGCCGTATGGGAGCCATAGGTTCATCACTGAAACACAGCATCGGCAATGGTTTTGCCACTCATTCCTTTGCACTGTCATCAAGCCACAACACCCGAAACCAAAGTTTTTATAACGATGCGCAAATAGACACCGCATTCTACAATACTGCCCGCACGGTTTCGCTGGGCTCCCTGCACAGTCACTATCAATTCAGAACGGGCCCGGGAGAGCTGAACTTTGGAGTTATGGCTAACCGTTACCTCTACCAAAACTCGGTGCAAACTTCGTTGGATGCCAGTGCTAATTCAGACGTTGCCCAGCTTTTGATAAACCCTTATGCAGGAGCGACATTCCCACTGGCCTCATGGCTTGAGGCCGATTTCGGAATAAGCACCTATTTCTATCCCGAAAGCGCAGCTGCACTGGATCCCCGGCTTGGCCTTACTTACCTCCCAGGCCGTAACCTAGAGTTCTATACCCGTTTAGGATCTTACTCTCAGCTGCTCAATCCGTATAATTACTATTTCGTGCAACAGGCTTCCGGTGGTGATTATCTCGCAATGGGCGGGCAATTCACTTTTCAGAAATCATGGCGCATCAATACAGGCGTAGAGTATGACTGGAATAACTGGAATTTTGGCATTGAAGCCTTCTACTACCTCTTTAATGATGTAAATGTAACCTGGGCAAACAGCAGTTTTATCACCTCTGCTGAAACAAAGGGAATTTCACTGATTGCCAACCGGAGTTATACCCGTGGCTGGTACCTGAGCGGTGGAGGCAGCCTCTATAACTCAACCTGGAGCAAAGCCGGTGAAGACGTTTCCAACCCTTACAATACCCAATACAACTTAAATTTCTCCTCAGGTAAAGAATGGGAGATAAACAGCGCAAGCCGGAAGCGCAGCCTATCCGCCAATGTCAGGGTGATGTATCAGGGGGGGCTCAAAAATGTGGGCTACCACCTTGGAGTACCAGGCAGTGGTGACACTGAAGTCTTGCTGTGGAACGACAATGCCGACTTCTTTAGGTTAGACCTGCGCCTGCAGTGGACCTGGTACAGGGCCAATAAAACCTCCTCGCTGGCCCTTGACCTGCAAAACGCCACCAACTACCGGAATGAGGCGTTCAGATATGGAGATAGCTTTACCGGAAATGTAGAAACGCAGTACCAGCTGGGTCTGATTCCCATATTGACTTACCGTGTCGAATTCTGATTGCATCCGATATTGGCTAATCTGCTATTTTTAAACTTTTTAATTTCAACCAACACTCGAATTTTCATGAAAACTAAAATTATCAGTATTGTCTTGTTTTTGATATTTGGCCTGTTTGCCGCCTGGCAGTACAATGACCCCGATCCTCTGTTGTGGATGGCCATTTATGGAGCTATAGCCTTTATTTCGCTTCTGAGGGCTTTTGGATTTTACAACCGTGGGGTGGTTATTATCTTAATGATAGCGATGGGAGCGTACTCACTTTTTTATATACCTGGTCTAATAGACTACCTGCAAGCCCCTGATAAAGGGGAATTGTTTGGAAAGATGATTTACGACAAACCCTATATCGAAGAAACCCGGGAATTCTTCGGGTTAGTACTGGGCTTTCTGGCTTTGCTTGTTCATGTTCGGATGAAGTAATTTATGACAGATCTGGCGGAACGTATCAAAGCCGGTATTAAGGAAGTCCCTGACTTCCCTAAGAAGGGAATTTCGTTTAAGGATATAACTCCCCTGCTAGCTGACAGCCAGCTTTGCGGAGATATCATTGCTGAACTGGCAACTCAGCTGCGCCCCCTTAAAGCTGATTTTATAGCCGGGCTGGAAGCCAGAGGCTTTATAATGGGCTTTGCGCTTGCGCAAGCACTTAATATTGGGTTTATCCCCATACGAAAGCCGGGTAAGCTACCCAGGGCTATCCTCTCACGCACCTACAACCTTGAATATGGACAGGCAAGCCTTGAACTTCACAAAGAAGATGTGGAAAAGGGCAGCCGGGTTCTCATTCACGATGATCTTTTGGCTACCGGAGGTACGGCCCG
>CAZNMG010000035.1:0-12010 GCA_964574075.1 uncultured Owenweeksia sp. | reverse complement strand
AATTTATAGGAACTAGGGCAAATGCAGATACCAGTTTATTAACTATTATGTTCGAGCTTGAATATGGAGAAGAAAAAATCACTTTAGTTGGAGAAGATATAATTTTATTTAGAAAGAACAGGAAAGGAGAATACCAGTTAGTTATAACTATGATGAGTGACCAAGATTCCAACTACCTCAAAAATATATCGAACAGTTTTATCGAAGGGGTCAGATTCAAAGAGGGAGCCTGAAGACATCTGTTAGCCGTTAAATATCAGGGATGGTGTGTGGCTAAAGGTTGCGTGGCACGGATTGCAAATCCGCACTAGCGAGAGTAGGGATTTCAAACACGCACCAGCGAGGTAGTGTGGCTACAGATTACGTAGCACGGATTGCAAATCCGCGCCAATCAAAAATTGTGTGGACCACTAATATAACCATGGAAGTCTAAAGGAATTTGAAGAACCTTTGCAATTTAACTTTAGCAATCCCCTTTTCATTGAGACTGCCAATGAACAATAATTTGGTAAAGTAGGTCCAACATTCTCATTCACATGATAAACCCTATGAATTATATAGTAGACTGTATCACTCCTTATGCGCTCCATACCAACTAATTCTACACTATATTTTGTCGGCAACACTGGAAATGTTTTGCATGCCCCTTCAAATATTTTATCTGCTGAGTAAACATGTCCGTAATCCTCCATATTCATACTGATATCTATTATGGGAAATCTTAATAGACATTCTTTCGAGAATAATTTAGGAATATAGTAAACTATATTTCCTTGTCTATTCCAAAAGCCTTTCAGAGTAACGGAATCAGATTTCCAAATAAAAGGCTCGTATATCTCCTCAGAAACCTTTAGGTGTTCCTCATTCGTCCTAAAGAATCCATGGGAGATTGCATCGGAATTAATATTATTGGCATCAACAAATGTTTGCCTATTGTCTCCCCTCTCGTGCATACAAGAAGAAAAAATTATTGATAAAACGCAAAAGATTTTGACCCTATTTTTCTTCATAGGCATTACCAGTACTTTCACATATTTTTCTCCGTTCGCGCGGATTTGCAATCCGGGCGCCACTACCAAATTCCTTTATTCGCCCTTAACAAACATAAGATATAAAATGTGGCTTTAGGGAGTTTAGAAGGGTTCAGAAATCCGCGCTAACAAAGAAGCTTCACTTTGGCCTGCTACAACTTAATGCGCAATCCCATAGCGCTGATGGGTTCATAATACTCTTCTTCAAAATGGTAGGAATAAAATAAAGGCTTGTCCCACCTTTTACGGGAAATAGGATCCAGTACTACGTTTCCAAAGCGGACACGGGTATCTGCAAAGAAAAAGATGTGCTCCGTTAGCCGAAATTGAATAGAAACAGACGGACCACCCCCTATAAATTTCTTGTGATGATGAATGTCGTAGGTAAAAGGTGGGACATCTGTATGGTAAAGCCCATCGAGTACTGATGATTCCACAAAGAATTCGAGTCCGCCATACATGGAAAGCCGGGGCAGAAGATCAATTTTATACTGAGCCCCTGTGGAAATTTCTAAACCTTCGTTTTTAAGATCTTCAAAAGTGTACAAGCCTCCGCAAAAAACCGAATATCCGAATTTTCTGAATCCGAGTCTGCCCCTCCATTTTTCAGAAATGTCATAATTGAGTGCCAGGCCATTGATGTAACTGAGGCTATAATCGTATTCACTGGCAGAAGTTATCCCGGTTTCCTTGCTGAAGCGAAAAAGGTTAAGGTCTATGGAAAAGCGATTGATAAACTGGGCCGGGGCGATAATGCTGAACGAACAAAGGAAGATGGCGAATATGACTCTTTTCATTTAGGACAAAGGAAATGTATTGGCTGTACTTTACAGAGTGGCAGTTCTTGAAAGGTTGCCCCGCTCGCGTGAATTATCATCCCCTACATCGAGGTAGACCTGTCTCTCCAAACCTACTTCCCCAACAGACAGACCTGTTTATAATTATCACATCTTTCTCTTCCTTAAGTTGTTGCGATGCAGTATCTTAGATAGCCTTTTCAAGAGGGCATTTAGTTCTTACCAAACCTTTAAATTATGAAGACCTTCCTGATTCCCGGCCTACTGCTTGTATCATGCAGTGGCCTATTCGCACAGCCCATCCTGCTAAAAGATATTGAGCCGGGCTCCGGCTCATCATCCTCGGATTACCTGACCAGTTACAACACCGAAGTGTTTTTTCGTGCCTACAATTCGGCATCCAATCAATCGGTACTTTACAAAACCGATGGCACTGCGGGGGGTACACTGCTGGTCAAAGATATTCCCGTAAGTGTTGAATATCCCCAAAAGGAATTCATGGTGTTCAGCAACAAACTCTTTTTTACCGCATACACTCCCGGGGAAGGTTTCGAGTTATGGGTAAGCAATGGTACCACCGCAGGCACCAACATACTCAAGGACATTATACCCGGTCAGGGAAGCTCCTCACCTTCTTATTTTACAAATGCCGGGAGTGTGCTCTATTTCCAGGCTTTCAACTCATCAGGAGATCCCGAAATATGGAAGACCGATGGAACCGAAGCAGGTACATCGCTGGTGAGTCAAATCAACCCGGCCATAAGTAATAAACCTCCGGACTTCACCTTTGCTAACGGGCTTCTCTTTTTCAGAAGTGAAACGGATAAGGGCGATGAACTCTGGCGAAGTGATGGCACCGCTGCCGGAACCTTTATGCTGATGGACATCGACCCGGGCCCGGGTAGTGGCCTTAGCGAACTGATTGATATTACCGCTTTTAAAAATGAGATTTACTTTGCCGCGGATGATGGTGTGCATGGAGAAGAATTATGGAAAAGTGACGGTAGCCTGGCGGGAACAATGATGATCAGTGATATTTCGGGTGTGGGCGGCAGCAATCCTGGGCAATTTACTCCTGCCAATGACTTCCTGTACTTTACCGCTGAGCACGATGTGCTGGGCCAGGAACTTTTTAAAACAGATGGCACAGCCACCGGCACACAACTCCTGCGCGACATTGCACCCGGAGAGGAAGGCTCTTACCCGGAGGGTTTGGTGGCTTCGGGAAACGAACTATACTTTCAGGCCTACGACCCGGTACATGGGATGGAATTGTGGAAATCGGATGGCAGCCACCATGGGACAAACATATTGGCTGATGTAAATCCAACAGTCACCGGAGCGTTCAACTCACCCGAAAGCTCCCGTCCTTCCAACATAACCACTGTGGGAGAATGGATCTATTTCACAGCTGACAAGGCGCCCTTCTCGGATAACGAACTGTGGGTGATCCACCGCTCGGGAAAAGGACTGAGAATGGTGGCGGACATCAGGGCCGGAAGTCTTTCATCCTTTCCCAGTAATCTCAAGGCAGTCGGAAACAGCCTTTACTTTTCTGCCAATAATGGCACTAATGGGTTTGAGCTTTGGCTGGAAAAGGCGGCCACCAACAAGATCAACGATTTTACCCTCATTGATGCCGTGAGTGACGCCAACCTTCATACCCTTACAGCGAATGAATTCATCAACCTGGCAGCCCTTCCTCATAAAGCCATCAACATACGGGCAAACGGAATTCTAAATCCAGGAGGTAGTGTAGTGTTTGAACTGAACTCCTCCCAATTCAGAACTGAGAACATAGCCCCCTATGCGCTGGCAGGTGACAACCCCAAAGGTAATTATCGCCACTGGAATCCCGTCCCAGGCCATTATCAGCTATGTGCAACTCCCTATTCCGGACCTTCCGGCACGGGTATACCGGGAGTTCCGGCCTGCCTTGAATTTGATATTGTAGACGTCAGTTTTGGAATTACCCATCTGACCCTTATTAACACAGATAACGGACAGGAGATCACCCAACTAAGGGTGGATGCATTGGGAGTTTTCAACTTACAGGAAATAGATGTTTCCCACCTTCAGAACCCCAGCCGGCTCAGCATCAGGGCAAACACCTACCCTGCTAACATGGATCTTGTAGGGTTCGGGCTTAATGGTGACGATTATGGTCATCAGGAAACCCAGGCGCCTTATAGTCTCTTCGGAGATAACAACGGTACCTATAATGCATGGCAAGACGTGCTGCCGCGAAGAATAGACGGGGAACACTATCTCGAGATCAATGCTATGCTTGGGACCAGGGAGGCAACTGCGGCCAGCTATTTCAGCTTTTTATATGACCCCGTTGTTAGTTACTACACTCTCGTGAATGCAGAAACCGACACCGACATAGGACTCCTGAAGGATGGAGATATCATAGATTTATCTGCACTCCCCACAAGAAAACTGAATATTCGGGCCAATCCTGTTCCCGGTACCGCGGGCAGCGTGCTTTTTGATTTCAGCAGAGCGTCTACCTTTCCACCAATTCCTTACAACCCGTACGACAATCAGGCTCCCTATACCGTTTTTGGTGATATCAACGGAGATTACAATGAATGGATAGCTGAACCAGGTTTTTACCACCTGGATGCAAGGGTTAGCAGTCTTGCTCAATCAGGATCAGGCGAGGCCCTTGGTATGATTGGAAACCCCAATTCCATATCCTTTCAATTAGTGGATACTGCGTCCGGATGTGATGAACTATCGGTGTATGCGGTGACCATTGTTGATGCGAAAACCGGAAACTTCATTGACACACTTAGAGAGAATTATGCCATTGACAAGTCCACCATAGGCGAGTTCAGCTTTGAAGCTCACACCTGTGGTGGCAACACCGGCAGTGTATCCTTTTCTCTTGACGGCTCCACCAACCATACTGAGAATGTACCTCCATATGCACTCCTGGGCAACTTCTCCCCGGCTTTCCCCGGTTATGCGTTTGTGCCCTGGAACGCCAATACCGGAAACCATTTCCTATGGGCAGTTCCTTTCATTTATCCAAATGGCAAGGGGTACTCCGGTAATTTACTTTTCCTGAATTTCCAGGTAATAGAATCCGTCACGGCCAAAAGGGCTACAGACACTGCTTCCCCCTCCGAGGTTGTAGCAGCACTTGACATCTTCCCAAATCCGGCCACGGGTGTTTTCAATATTTCATTGGGTGTGAAGCAGGAGCAACCTGCCCTTATGCAGATATCCGATTTAAAAGGCAGAAAGATTTATCAGGAATATCTATTCCCGGTAAATGGTGTACTCCAAAAACAGCTTGATTTAAGTAAGCATTCCAATGGAATTTACTTTCTTCAGTTAAAAACCGATACGGAGCTTTATACAGCAAAGCTGCTTCTGCACCATCCAGGCCAGCACTAAGAAAAATGGCCGGCCGTTCGCGCGGATTTGTAATCAGGGTGCGCAATAAAAATATCATTCGGTCTCACTCGTAACCAGCTCCCCAGGCACAAGTGATTCATTGTCAGCTTCTAATTAAGGCCTTGTCTTGCTCAAATATTTTATACTTATCTGACACTTAACCGAATGTAGTGAATTACGTGGCACCGATTGCAAATCCGCGCCAACGAGGGGTTAGTTTCTTCTACTGCAATCAGTCATTCGGCATTACTTCAACAAAGGCTCTTTTTTCCCGGGTTAAAGTAAAACCATGGCAGAGGTTCAGGAATATGTGATCATCTGTGCCATCCATTACCCGGGGTTCATCTATGAAAAACGCATAGTACTTGTGTCCCTTTGCATTTAGGTTAAAAACTAGCTCATAACGAGTCGTTTTTCTATCAAGGATAAACTGAATAAGTGCATTATGGTACAAGCTGTTGTCTTGCAGTATTTTAATGTCTGGATGCAGCTTACCCATAAACTTTGAGGCTACCCAGGAGGTTATGATCAGTTCATCATCTCTGAGTTTAATGGTTGATGATCCGGACCCAGAATTACCCAGGTAATCTTCCCATGATAGCTTGTAATCTTCGGTGTAGTAGAGTATGTACTGGCCCGAATGATAAGACCCAGAATAGTTCTCATATACCACATAAAACCCACCATCGTCAGAGAAGTACGCTCCACTAAAATCGAAATTTGCTGAGTTAGATGCTTGGAACATTGTCTCTCCAAATCGCTTAGCGTCCTCTAGTTTTTCTACAGATTCTCTAGCAATAGGATAAAACTTGGTACCTGTTAAACTCAAATCAGTAGGATCAAACTTCAATAGTGCATTCGCGCTCATGCTCGATGAGCCTTTATCTCCTGCAAATGCAGAAATAAGAATATCCCCATTATTCGGGTTTTTAATTAAACTACTTGAGTACAGTTTAAAATCATCAAAATTCAATTCCGTCTTTAACTTTGATTTGTCGTCAAAGCCAAATTTGTACAAGAAGTAATCAAGTTTAAGCGGAATACCAGCAACAGACCGGAAAGGCATACGCATAATAGCATATACATCGTGATTCGTTTCGTCATACATGGTATGCACAAAAGTTGAAGACTGGTCATAGGTTGGCATAGAAAATTTACCAATCTCCTGGTATTTCTTATTGAGCCAAATAGCATGGAGCTTGATTTCTGAACTCATATAATCTGAGACAGCCAGGATCACAATATGCTCTTTTGACCAATGGAATATTGTGCGAACCTCGTGCTTGTCATCTAATGGAATCTCTGAGATATATTGTGGACTGCTCAGCTTACCATCTGTAGAAACCGTCATGAAATAGAAATTCATCCGATCACTTTTCTTATCGTATCCCTTTAAAATGATTTGGCAGGTTCCATCATCTTCAAAGAAGGAAGTATCTGGGTCCAGCTTTATTTTTTCTACCTTAATATTATCGGGAAGAACTTTTCTCCAGTCAAGTGATAAATCCTCACGGTTGTATCTGGCAACACATTTTTCTTTAACCCTGTTAAAGTTAGAGGATGTATAGATGTAATCTGAATCTACATAACGCATCACTTCACCGTGCTTCTCAGACATTTTATCGCCAAAGGTGATCGCGTAATCTTCGTTTTTATATTCAACTTGCGCTGAAACAAATTGAACCGAGCAAATGGTTAAGAGTAAGGCGGATAATAATTTCATTAGTTACAATTTTGATTTATTGCCTGGTTAGTAGGCTTTGGTTTAATGACGTACATCTTCCCCTGGGAAAGCATTTTTGAAAGGTTTGAGCAAAACTAGTGTGGCCTTTCATAAATTCCTAAAGAATCAAGATCGTCATCGTCAACCGCGTCAGTGTCTGCCGAAGACGAAATGACCGCATTAGCTTTAGGTGTTGTGTCTGTTGCACAATTCTTTGTTGATAAAGATACTTTCCCTCTTTTAATAACAAAGCTTGGGGGTGGTAACTTACTGTATGCAAGGCAAAAAAGATTACTAGGAAGAGTTGTTTGTAAGCTTCCAGCTCTCGGACCGGGTGCCTGAAAACAACTTCTACCGCAGGCTTAAAAACCACCTGCACCTGGACTACCTCTATAAGCTTACCCAACCCTATTACGGAACCTGTGGCCAACAAAGCATCGACCCAATCGTGTTCTTCAAACTGTGCCTTGTGGGCTACCTGGAAAACATTACCTCAGACCGCGGCCTGCTCAACCATTGCAGCATGCGGTTGGACATCCTGTACTTTCTGGGCTACAACATCAGTGAGCCGCTGCCCTGGCACAGTACCCTGAGCCGCACCCGCGACTTGCTACCCGAAGACCTTTTTGTAAAAGTATTTGAAGACATCCTTAAAAAATGCGTGGAAGCCGGGCTGGTAAGCGGCCACACCCAGGTGGTGGACTCCAGTTCGCGCGGATTTGCAATCCGGGCGCTACAAATTAACTGGAAGTACCCCAAACTCCAAACCTCCTTCCGCTACCTCCCTTCGTACATCCCCTCGTAGTATTTCTGGTATTCTCCTGAGGTGACGTTGTTCAGCCACTCTTCATTTTCAAGGTACCAGTCAATGGTTTTGGAGAGGCCTTCCTCAAAGGTTACTGATGGTTCCCAGCCCAACTCTTTTTTGATCTTGTTAGCATCAATGGCGTACCTGCGATCGTGGCCGGGGCGGTCGGTTACGTAGGTGATCAGTTTTTCGGATTCACCGGCTGGGCGGCCCAGCTTTTCATCCATTTGCTTTATGAGCACCTTTATAAGGTCAATATTCTGCCACTCATTAAAACCGCCAATGTTGTAGGTTTCCCCTTCCTTCCCCTGGTGAAAAACGAGGTCGATAGCGCGTGCATGGTCGATCACAAAAAGCCAGTCACGGGTGTACTTGCCATCCCCGTACACGGGCAGTGGCTTGTTGTTTTTAATGTTGTGGATGAAGAGCGGCACCAGCTTTTCAGGAAACTGGTTGGGGCCATAGTTATTGGAGCAGTTGGTAATCACATGCGGCAATCCGTAGGTTTCGCCATAGGCGCGCGCAAAGTGATCGGAACCCGCTTTGGAGGCTGAATATGGTGAGTTGGGATCGTAAGGTGTGGTTTCTTCAAAAAGGCCGGTAGCGCCCAAGGTGCCATATACCTCATCGGTACTGATGTGGTAAAAAAGCTTGCCTTCAAAGTTCCCTTTCCAGGTATTGCGGAAAGCATTCAGCAGGTTTACCGTGCCGATGATGTTGGTCTTCACAAACGCCAGCGGATCGGTGATTGAACGGTCCACATGGCTTTCTGCAGCCAGGTGTATCACACTGTCGAACATATGAGCCGCAAAAAGCTGGTTGATATCCTCCTCGTTTACAATGTCGGCTTTCAGAAAATGGTAGTTCGGCTTGTCCTCAATATCCTTAAGATTTTCGAGGTTTCCGGCATAGGTGAGCGCATCGAGGTTGTAGATCTGATAATCAGGATATTTTTCTACAAACAGACGAACTACATGCGAACCGATAAAACCGGCACCACCGGTAATGAGAATTTTCTTTTGAGCAGACATCGTAAAAATTTTACGGCAAAGAAACTAAAACTATGTTTTGCAGTGTCGTTGAATTAGACCAACAACGTTTTTATGAAAAAGCTGATTTATACAGTCCTGCTCATTACCACTACCCTCTCCGGGTATGCTCAGTTTTACCACAATATTGAGTTTGGCGGCTCCAACTTCACAGGTCTTAGTCTCACTACTGAATATCACATTCATTTCAACAAAGACTCCCCTTTTTACCTGGCTCCAAAGCTGGGTATTGGCCACATTTTCGGCTGGGAACATGCCATGACAGCCCAGTTTGGATTAGCATTTGGCTATACCTTTCGCAACGGTGACCGGCTTGAGCTTAATTCAAACGCCAGCTATCTTTTTAAAAGCCCGTTTTTACCCGGAGAAGGCAGCGAGCAATATTTTTACTCCGGCCCTGAAGAAAGAGGAAGCTTCATCTGGTACACTGGCCTCGACTACCGTTTTATGGGTAAAAAACTGAATTATACAATCGGGGCAGGTATGATGATTTTGATCTCCAACCCTGCCCCGGGCTATTACCAAACAGCGGGAGATGACTTTGTGCCGATGCTAAAGTTTGGGATTGGATTTTAAAAAAGGGAATTGATACCGATGATAAAGCTGGCGATGGGCGCTATGCTCTGATCTTCTTCTCCCACCGCCAGGCATCAGCCATAGCTTCTTCAAGCGTTTTTTCAGCTTTCCAGCCAAGGATATTATTGGCCCTGGTAGTGTCTGCATAGGCGGCCGTAACATCGCCCGGCCTGCGACTTACAATTTTGTAGTTCAGCTTTTGCCCTGCCACCTTTTCAAAAGCACTGATCACTTCCAGCACAGTACTTCCGGTACCGGTGCCGAGGTTGAATACCTCATAAGGTGCCTGGTTTTTGCGGTTTAATAAACGCTCCACAGCCACCACATGAGCCCTGGCAAGATCCACCACATGAATATAGTCGCGTATGCAGGTGCCATCGCGGGTGTCATAATCCTCACCAAAAACTGCAAGCTCATCACGCAGGCCAATGCCGGTTTGGGTAACAAAGGGTACAAGATTTAACGGAACACCCAGGGGGAACTCCCCTATTTCTGCGGAGGGGTGGGCGCCAATAGGATTGAAATACCGGAGGGAGATCACATCAAAACCATGAGCATCAATAGCCTGCTGAAGGATCTCCTCCCCCACCTGCTTTGTATTGCCGTAGGGCGACATTGCCGGCACCACGGGACTATCTTCGGTAATGGGAAGTTTTTCTGCCTGACCGTAAACGGTACATGAGCTGCTGAAGATCAGGTTGTTGAGATGATGATCGCGCATTTCCTGTAAAAGGTAAACCAGCGCGCTAATGTTGTTTTCGTAGTATTCCAGGGGTTTTTCTACTGATGCACCCACCGCCTTGAAAGCGGCAAAATGGATAATACCATCAATATTGCTGTACTTGTCAAAAAGTCTTTGGATATCAGTCTTCACCTTCAGGTCGAGGCGCACAAAATCGGGCTTTGTACCGGTGATTGTTGCGATCCGATCAAGGACATCTTCCGTGGTGTTGCTCAGATCATCAACCACTATGGCTTCATGCCCGGCCTGCTGCAGTTCCACTACGGTGTGCGAACCGATAAAACCCAATCCGCCCGTAACGAGGATCCTAGCCATTTACCTCTGCCTTTGGTTTCCGAATGTACTGATCAAAATCCTTATGTTCCTTTTTATAAAGGTCTTCTTCAGGAAGGGATTTAAAATATTCGTAAGTGATCTTAAGGCCTTCTGCCCGGTTCACCTTTGGCTCCCAGCCCAGGAGTTCGCTTGCTTTAGTTATATCAGGCTGACGCTGCGTAGGATCGTCCTGCGGCAGCTCCTTATACACAAGTTTTTGGTTAGTGCCTGTGAGTTTTATGATCTCCTCTGCAAAATCGGCAATGGTGATCTCATCCGGGTTTCCAATATTTACGGGATAGGCATAATCGCTCATCAACAGGCGGTAAATGCCTTCAATGAGATCATCCACATAACAGAAGGAGCGGGTCTGACTGCCATTCCCAAAGATAGTAAGGTCCTCACCTCGTAATGCCTGGCCAATAAATGCGGGCAGTACCCGGCCATCAATAATCCTCATCCGAGGGCCGTAGGTGTTGAAGATGCGCACGATGCGTGTTTCAAGACCGTGATAAGTGTGATATGCCATAGTCATTGCCTCCTGGAAGCGCTTGGCCTCGTCATATACGCCTCTGGGCCCCACCGGGTTTACATTGCCCCAATACTCCTCAGTCTGAGGGTGCACCGTTGGGTCGCCATATACTTCAGAAGTGGAGGCAATCAGTATCCGCGCATTTTTTTGCATTGCCAGCCCGAGACAGTTGTGAATGCCCAGCGACCCTACCTTCAGCGTCTGGATGGGGATCTTCAAATAATCAATGGGACTGGCCGGGGATGCAAAGTGCAAGATATAGTCGAGATCACCCGGAACATGGATAAACGTGGAAACATCGTGGTGATAAAATTCGAAATCCTTTTTTTCAAAAAGGTGTTCGATATTTTTAAGGTCACCCGTGATCAGGTTATCCATCCCCACCACCCGGAAGCCTTCAGCCAGAAAGCGATCGCAGAGGTGAGAACCCAAAAACCCGGCCGCTCCGGTGATCAGAACTCTTTTCATGCGGTTACGGTTTTTTCAACCTCTGCGGGACGACACCCGATGCAGTGATATTCAAATCCTTGTTTTTTCATGTCCTCATGGCTGAATATATTTCGGCCATCAAAGATCAGGTGATTTTTGAGACGGGATTTTATTTCTTGAAAATCAGGAATGCGGAACTCTGACCACTCCGTTACAATGAGCAGGGCGTCAGCATCATTCAATGCTTCATACTCGGTTTTGGCATATTCGATCCTGTCGCCAATCATGTGTTTCGCTTCTTTTATGGCAACCGGGTCGTAAGCGGTTACTGTAGCCCCTTCGGCCAAAAGCTTTTCAATGATCACCAGTGAAGGAGCCTCACGCATATCGTCAGTGTTGGGTTTAAAGGAAAGACCCCACATGGCAAACTTCTTACCGCTCAGGGTTCCAAAGCGATTTTTTACTTTTTCAAAAAGCACGTTCTTCTGGTCGTCATTCACATCCTCCACTGATTGAAGAATGCGCATGGCATACCCATTTTCTTTGGCAGTGCGCACCAGTGCCTTCACATCCTTTGGAAAGCAGGACCCTCCGTAGCCA
>CAZNMG010000034.1:0-9316 GCA_964574075.1 uncultured Owenweeksia sp. | reverse complement strand
CCGATACTCCAATGGCATACGCACCACCACTGGTAGAGGAGTTTTTACCGCAGGTAAAACAGATTATAGATGCGGTGAATGCGGTGATGTACAGGTAGAAGTGTTGTTTTGGTTGTATCCTGGGTTGGGTAAAAAAGTGTTGCTTCCTCTTTTTGTCTTAACACAAAAAGAGGCAAAAAAGTCAAGGCTTTTTATAAATTCCTTAAAAGCTACGGCTCACTTGCCCTTCGAAGCCCCACCACGCCATGGCGTGGTTCACTTCGGCACTTCTCTGGGGCAAGTTTCGCCTTGCTTTTTCACGGAATTTCTAAAAGGCCGGTCACCTCACGGAAATAAGTCCCTCTGGTCAGAAATTCCGGTATTGCTTAGGTGAAGTACGTTCAGGTGTCAACAAAATAAAGGTAGAAGAATCACCTTCTAACACCTGGTAATGAGAACCCTTGCTTTAGTTCCAATCCTAGCAAAAGGTATGTCAATGGATAATCAGCGAATGATAGTCCCTGAAATTATCACCCTCGCAGAGGAGGTGGTAAGAGCCGGGAGGCAGATCCGTATATAATTTTACCTCTGCTTCCTGCACCATAGCGTTAAACACTTCCTTACCATCGCCTGAATAGATGCTCACACTGTAGGGCTTAAATTTGTCATCCCTGTAAAGCAGGTTTATTTCGCCTAGGCTGGGGTTTGGATAAAGAGCGGTTTGGATTTTCTTCATCTTTAGCGGCTCCCGTAAACCTACATCCGGGGTGAGTGGATAATGAGGGAGTTTTGTTACCGGTAAAATAGCTGATGGATGCGGTGATGCCCAGGTAACTATCGGCCAATGGCGACCAGGGCCGTATGATATCGGCCATCGGGTGTCCTGGTCATCAAAAAGTAAATCCCGTGGGGTAAATCTGAAACATCCATCTGACGGGCCGAAATATCCTTAAGCTCTCTCACCACCCGGCCATCCTCTGCGACCAGTACAAGGTCCGTTAGTGGTTCATGACCTGGTATGATAATAGTATTTTCAACAGGGTTAGGGTAAAAATTTATACTGTTTTCCCGATAAAGAGCACTTCCGAGAGTCACTTCGCATTTATTCAATTTCGGGTTCTGGTAATACCTGACACCTCCCGAATCGCTAACACATAGCAAGGTGGGAATTGGCCAATCGCTAACGTACACAACGGGAAGGAAATTCAGGATACCTCCATATCCAACACTCCCCAGACCTTCTACCCATTTAAATCGGGAATAGGCTCCGTAGGTCCTGACAAAGAAGGAATATTGCCGTCTGGAAATGCCCTGTTCATCGATGTAAGCCCCGACACTGTCCAAAACATAGTAGGAGGTGTCATTTGCCATGGCGCAAAAATAGGCTGAAGAATCCCCAATGGATAGGGAGAGATCAAGGTAAATCGAATCACCGTAAGGGGACCCGGAGCGGTAAAAGGTGATGGCAGGCACTGCAGTGTCTTCTTTAATAAGCGCCATGGTATTGATGTAGCTCCCATTCTTGTCAACCCGCACAAGCCTTGGCAAAAGCTCACCATTTCGAAGTGCGTGTCCATCCATTTTGTAGTACTTCATGGTTCCCGGGCCCCACATACCCAGGATGTACTCACTCCATTGTCTGTTTTCCACACCTATTTTCCGATAACTGGTTTGAGCTATCAGGTTGCCGAGAACCATGGCAAAAACGACAATGAAGAGTATTCTTTTCATGGTTAATGGTTTTATACGGGTAACGTGGCAATTTACGAAGAGGTTGGTATTCCTGAATAGTGCCCGGAATTTCCTTTTCAAGCCTTTCAACCCGGATCTTGTATGCTTCGTCCAAAACACATTCAGACATCTTGCCCAAATAACTTTTTGGCTTACTTTTGCGCCCCTTGTATAAAATTTTTGACAATCAACTTTTTCAGCTATGAATGACTGGCTATTATATCTGGTGCCTGCTTTAGGTCTTATCGGAATTATTGTAATGCTTATAAAATCGGCATGGGTTACGAAACAGGATGCCGGTGATGCCAACATGAAGGAGCTGGCAGGCCATATTGCCGATGGCGCCATGTCCTTTTTGAAAGCTGAGTGGAAGGTAATGAGCTACTTTGTGATCATTGCCGGTATTTTACTTGCCTGGTCAGGTACACTTGTAGAGCACTCAAGCCCGGTAATAGCTATTGCCTTTCTTATAGGTGCAGTTCTTTCTGCCCTTGCGGGATACATAGGGATGCGCATCGCCACCAAATCAAACGTGCGTACTACGCAGGCGGCCCGGACCAGTTTGGTAAAAGCACTTAAAGTTTCATTTACCGGGGGCTCAGTAATGGGCCTCGGTGTAGCTGGTCTTGCCGTAATTGGAATGGGCAGCCTCTTTATCGTTTTTTACGGAATGTTTGTTCCCGAAGGCGAACTGATGACAGGCCCGGGAATGCGTACTGCCATTGAAGTATTGGCGGGCTTTTCACTTGGAGCAGAATCTATTGCACTTTTTGCCCGTGTTGGGGGTGGTATTTACACCAAGGCTGCTGATGTGGGTGCCGACCTTGTAGGAAAGGTAGAAGCCGGTATTCCTGAGGATGATCCCCGCAACCCTGCCACAATTGCCGACAACGTGGGTGACAATGTGGGTGACGTAGCCGGTATGGGTGCCGACCTTTTTGGTTCGTATGTGGCCACCATTCTCGCCACCATGGTTCTGGGCCAGGAGATTGCCTCTGACGACAACTTTAACGGGATGGCACCTATTCTTTTACCAATGGTAATTGCCGGCCTGGGGCTGATCTTCTCGGTAATCTCTATGAGTTTTGTGCGCATTTCCAGTGAAACCAGTTCCGTTCAAAATGCACTGAATATCGGTAACTGGTCGTCCATAATAATGGTAGTGATCGCCTCTTATCCTCTTTGCCTGTGGATGCTTCCCGAAAGCCTTGAATTGCGCGGTTATGAATTTTCCAATCTTGATGTTTTCCTGGCCATTCTGGTAGGTTCCATTGTTGGAGCGCTCATGAGCTGGATTACTGAATTTTACACCTCCATGGGTAAGCGCCCTGTAAACTCCATTATTCAACAATCATCCACAGGGCATGCCACTAACATTATTGGCGGGCTGGCGATGGGTATGCAATCTACCGTTGTGCCTATACTTATTCTGGCTGCAGGTATCATTACTTCCTACGCTTTCGCGGGATTGTATGGTGTGGCCATAGCCGCAGCTGGAATGATGGCCACCACAGCCATGCAGCTTGCCATCGATGCCTTTGGCCCTATTGCCGATAATGCCGGTGGTATTGCAGAAATGAGCGGATTGCCTGAAGAGGTTCGTGGACGCACCGATAACCTTGATGCGGTAGGAAACACCACGGCTGCCACAGGAAAGGGTTTTGCCATTGCCTCTGCAGCACTTACGGCTCTTGCACTGTTTGCAGCCTTTGTTGGTATTGCCGGTATTGATAGTATTGATATTTACAAAGCACCCGTGCTGGCGATGCTTTTTGTTGGCGGAATGATTCCCTTTATTTTTTCCTCACTGGCTATTTCTGCCGTGGGCCGGGCTGCCATGGCAATGGTACATGAAGTAAGGCGCCAGTTTAAGGAGATCCCTGGAATTATGGAGTACAAGGCCAAGCCTGAATATGAAAAATGTGTGGCTATCTCCACCAAAGCTTCCATTCGCGAAATGATGCTCCCCGGTGCTATTGCCCTTATAACTCCGGTTATTATCGGCTTCGGCTTCAGGGGTGTTTTTGAAGCTACTTCTTCGGCAGAAATGCTGGGTGGCCTTTTGGCCGGTGTAACAGTGAGCGGTGTGCTCATGGGAATTTTCCAGAACAATGCCGGTGGCGCCTGGGATAATGCCAAAAAATCATTTGAAAAAGGTGTGATGATCAACGGTGTGATGCAATACAAGGGATCAGATGCTCATAAAGCCTCTGTAACTGGTGATACCGTTGGCGATCCTTTTAAGGATACCTCAGGTCCTTCCATGAACATCCTCATCAAGCTAATGAGTATAGTTTCTTTGGTAATTGCTCCTTTTATAGGAGTTAGCGAACCTATTGATGAGATTGGAAACACCGGAAATAGCGAAACATCCTTTGAGGTTACTGCTGAAAATTATCTTTTCAATCAAACCGGGAATGTGGTGTATGTGGTGATGAATGACAATAAGCTTCAGTCTGAAGCGGAGATGCTGGAATTCCAGGGAAATGATGATGGCACCATTCGCCAGCTTGGATTGAGGTTCGATGCCCACGCTCTTTCGGATATGGTGGATGTAAAAATTCAGGAGGCGTATTTTACAGGTGAACACCTAACCAAAACAGGAGACAATACTTATTCAGGGGAAGGGCGGGTAGTCACCAATACCGGTGAATTTCCGGCCGTGGCAACTTTTATCTTTTCCGACAGTGAAAGATTCAAGGCGGAGCTTAGATTAATGTAAACGGACCTGCATTCTTTAAGGAATTTGAAACCCCGGCTGACCCGGGGTTTTTGCTTTTTAGAATAACCCGTGTACCTGGGCATCAATGCGATTGATGATATCTCCCAAATGCTCGGGGTTTACCGGGAATTTGTTGTCATCCACATTTATCACCATCAGTTTGCCCTTATCATAGCTGCTTATCCAGGCTTCGTAGCGTTCATTAAGCCGGTTCAGGTATTCAATACTGATGTTGTTTTCATATTCACGTCCTCTCTTCTGTATCTGATCCACCAGTGTAGGAATGGAGGCGCGGAGGTAGATCAACAGATCTGGCGGCTGAATAAAAGATTCCATCAGGTTAAACAGGTCGAGGTAATTTTCATAATCGCGGCTGGGCATAAGCCCCATGGCGTGAAGGTTGGGAGCGAAAATGTGGGCATCTTCGTAAATGGTACGATCCTGAACCACATTACGGCCTTCCTCACGGATCTCCTTTACCTGGCGGAAACGCTTGTTGAGGAAAAAGATCTGCAGGTTAAACGACCATCGTTGCATCTCGCGGTAAAAATCGTCCAGGTAGGGGTTGTCATCCACCTCCTCAAATTCGGGATCCCAGTGATAGTGTTTTGCCAGAAGTCGGGTGAGAGTGGTTTTGCCGGATCCTATGTTACCGGAAATTGCGATGTGCATAAATTATGATTGATTACGGATAGTAAAGGAAATTGCCGGATGCCGCCAGCCCAAAAAGCCGCACAAAGCTAACATTTTATGAAGTTTATAAAAACCTTTTACTTGCCCTTCGGAGAGCTTTTGTCAGCCTTATAAATTTTTATGCTGCTGCCATCATAAAGGAAGAGGGCCTCACCATTGAAGTGAATGGAGCGGAGGGCGGTTTCATTGAAAAGTACCGGAACAATGCGACCGGTTTCGAGATCATAAAGCACCACTTTCCCACCTTTGAGGCCGTATAGGGTTTTTCCATATACATCATAGTCGTGAAGTTCAGTAAGAGGTATCGTCCGGAGGAACGACCCAACAGCATCAAATACATAGATCCCTTTTGGAGGCACGTTGAGGTAAACATTGTCAATCGTACTTTCCATTCCTTCCGGTTCATTTTCTTCACCAATGAGTTGTGTAATATTCAGGCTGGCGTTGGTCTGCTTTTTCTGAGGAATATTAAACCGGTAAAGCTTATCGGTAGCCTGATCGTAAAACCATACATTTTCCTGATCGGAGAGTGAGATAAATTGAACATCCCAAAAATTGAAATCCGAAAAGTTGAGGCTCGAATTTTCATTCAGCCGGTTATCCAGCACCACGAGCCGGTTTGCATCCTTATAATAAACATAGGGGTTTAGCGGGTTCAATACATCCACCTGATGAATTTCCCCAAGAATAGGGTTGCTAAAGGAATGGATTTCCTTGCCCACATTATCAAGCTTCAGTAGTTCATTTCTGTAGATCAGGTAAAGGCTTCCAAATTGGTCCACAGAGAAATCATCACTCATTTTTACGGGCAGTGTGGAAACAAGTGTAAAGCCTTGCTGAGCGCTTAGGGAAGGAAAATAGAGACTGAAAGCCACTATCATTGCCAGACATTTCATCCTGCTGCCTGTAAGGAGTTCAGTTCAAGGAGTTCATCGATGTGTTGGCGGTTATTCGAAAGACGCGGTACCTTGTGCTGGCCCCCGAGTTTTCCCTTTGATTTCAACCAATCGTAAAACAGATCCTTACGTGCAACTGTGAGCAAGGGAGGATTGAGGGCCATATCCTTGTAGCGCTTGGCTTCATAATCGCTGTTCAGTGCTTTCAAAGTCTCGTCCAGCACTTTCATAAAAGCCTTCACATCATCTGGAGCCTTGTTAAATTCTATCAGCCACTCATGCGCTCCGCTCTCATTGTTGTTCATATAAACGGGGGCGGCTGTGTAGTCGGAAATATCGGCACCGGTAACCTGGCAGGCTTTTTTAAGGGCGGCTTCGGCATTTTCAACGATTACCTCCTCGCCAAATGCATTCATAAAATGCTTGGTGCGCCCCGATACCTGCAGGCGGTAAGGGCTGGTGGAAGTAAACCTTACGGTATCACCTATAATGTAGCGCCAAAGGCCTGAATTAGTTGAAATCACCATCGCGTAGTTCTCCCCGGGTTTCACCTGGTCGAGGGGGATGGTTTCTGAATCTTCCCCTTTGAAGTCACTCATGGGGATAAATTCATAAAAGATTCCGTAGTCCAGCATCAGCAACAATTCTTCGCGGTCAGTCAGGTCCTGTATGCCAATAAATCCTTCCGAGGCATTGTAGGTTTCGAGAAAGCCGAATTTGTCATCGGGCAGTATGGCCTCAAATTGTTTGCGGTAGGGGTTGAAGTTTACACCTCCGTGCATGTACAACTCGAGGTTGGGCCATACCTCATGCAGGTTATTTTTGCCCGTCTTCTCAAGTACCTTTCGGGCCAATACCAGCATCCACGAAGGCACACCCGCAAGGCTGGTTACATCTTCTCTAATAGTAGTGTTGGCAATTGCCTCCAGCTTTTCCTCCCATTCCTTCATCAGGCTGATCCTGTTGTTGGGGGTGCTGCGCATCTCCGCCCACAGGGGGAGGTTTTCAATTATGATGGCGGACACGTCACCGTAAAAACTGTTGTTCTCAACGTTGTTTACATAAGTGCTGCCACCCAGGCGAAGACTCATTCCCGAAAAAATGCTCGTATCAGGTTTATTATTGCAGTAAATACTGAGCATATCCTTACCACCTTTGAGATGGCAGCCCTCGATGGCCTCCTGGCTTACAGGTATAAATTTGCTCTTGCTATTGGTAGTGCCGCTCGATTTCGCAAACCATTTTATTTCGGTGGGCCAGCATATATTCTGTTCACCTGCACGCATCCGGTTTACCTCCGGCTCCATGGATTCATAAAAGTGCAGAGGTATGCGTGCGCTAAATTCTTCGAAAGTGGTGATATCTTCAAAACTGTATTTCCTTCCCCATTCTGTATTTTTGGCCCTATCAAGCAGGGTGAAAAGCAGTTCTCTTTGAGTTTCATGAGGGTACTGCATGAAAAACTCAATTTGATGAAACCGCTTTTTCATCCGCCAGCTAATAAAGGAATTCACCAGGTCCATCTTCATAATATACTAAATGATGTGTGCTAATTTAACTAAATGCTAATGGAAGTTATTTCTACTCTTACCAAAATGCCTGCCTATTTTACGGATAAAGTCCACTATATGTTGCCTGCTGAAGGAGACTTTATAAAGATGGAATACCTTCTTGGCCGGCAAATTTCACTAGAATTTTTGAATCAGAAATTCTGTGAAGCGTGTACCAATCAATTTCGTGACCTTTTCCGGATGGGTTTTTGCCGCGAATGTTTCTTTTCCAGCCCTTTAACGGGCGAAAGTATTATTCGTCCGGAGTTGAGTCGCGCCCATGAGAATGTGGCCGATCGCGATCTGGCATTCGAAAGATCCTACCAGTTGCAACCTCACATTGTCTACCTGGCCAACAGCGGTGGCCTTAAAGTGGGAGTTACCCGCAGCAGCCATATGCTGAACCGCTGGATCGATCAGGGAGCGTCCAGCGCCATAGTTTTTGCCCGCACTTCCAACCGGTACGAAGCAGGCCTTATAGAAGTGGCCATGAAGGAGCACCTGCCTGACAAGACAGCCTGGCAGCGGATGCTAAAAAATGAAGATCCCCCCGTTGACCTTGTGAAGCAAAAGGAAGAGGTCGCTCCAAAATTGTCGGGGGAATTGAGCCACTTTTTAGAAAAGGAGTCGACCGTATATTCGCTTGCCTACCCGGTGTTACACTATCCCGTAAAGGTAAAAGGAGTGAACCTCGATAAGGATCAGAAGATATCAGCGAAGCTTCAGGGTATAAGGGGGCAGTACCTGATATTTGAGGGAGGGGCCGCTCTCAACGTGAGGGCCCATACAGGTTACCGTGTAAAAATTTCTTTCTGAGCGAATAGTTAAGGTTTGTTTTGAAAATAATTGCTGTGCCGGCAAGAGCTGGCAGGGCAATGTTGAATACCCACAGTGCCAGGGAAGCATTTAGCAGCAGCGACTCATCGGCCAGAGAAGGATGAAAGACATAAATGGCGAGGGCGCCCTTAATTAGAAAATCAGCCACGGCAAATGTGGGAGTGAGGGCCGTAATGAGATAAAATGCAAGTATTGAAAGTACCAGTTCGATAGTTATGCCAGCCGTACCCCACATTAGTAACAGCAGCAGGAACTGCGCATTATAGGTGAGATACTTCAGTAGGCTGAGGCCCAATAGCCGGAGCTTTTCGCCAAAGAATGGATGCTCCTGCATTACATATCGTGAAAGTTCGATTTTTCCCAACCCCTGCCGGTAAAGCCACTTCTGGATCCTTAAAAAGGAAAAATAAACAAAAAGGGACACAGGGGTCAGCACAATTAATGCTCCCACTACTATTGATAAGGGAGCTTTTGCATAAATATAGGCCAGCAGAATGGAGGCGCTGCCTCCTACTACAATCTTAATCACCAGGCGGGGAAGGTGCGACCAGAAGGTGAGAAAGAATGTCTTTTGCCGGTCTGTCTTACCCTCCAGCATCACATACCTGCCGGCCAGCTCTCCACTGTTTGCAGGGGTAATAAACGAAAGGGCATAGCAGATGAAATTCGTTTTAAACGCCCGCTGCCATTTTAGTGGAGCCACAAATTGATGCACGTTTCTCCAAATGGCGGCATCAAGTGAAAGATTTAATATCCAGAGGATGAAGAAGCCAGGGACCAGCCAAAGGGAGCTCTTCCATTCATAGCTGAAAATTCCCTGGTATTCCCCTTTCTGAAGCCGGTTTAAAAGAAAAACAACCGCCAGCAAAATGAGAAGCACCTTAATGGTTATCTCCGCCAATCTTCTC
>CAZNMG010000033.1:0-2658 GCA_964574075.1 uncultured Owenweeksia sp. | reverse complement strand
CGCGGTGCCACCTGTCTGCTGTTCTATCTTTATGGTGACGCTGACCTTGAGGCCTTGCTGAAGGACATCCAGATCGAACATATCCGCACCAATTTTGTGGTGGAAGGCGATGCATTAGCTTTGGCCAGGAATTTTAAAAACCTCATCGCTGCCCGGGGTTTAAATGAAAGGGAGATTTCCGGTTCAATAAATATCGACTGCCTTGAAATATTAGCACGTACCGGAAGTTGGACGGAAAGCGAAGAAAAGGACTTTGAAAGGGTAAAGGAACTGCACGGGCTGCTCCCGCCTGGAATGAAGTCTCTTTGTATAAATGCCAATCTTTTTGCGAACGCAGGAGCAACTTTGGCGCAACAACTGGGATTTGCACTGGCTATGAGTTACGAATACCTCCACCGCCTTCAACTTCAATCCACCGAACCCTTCTGGATCAATTTTGCCCTTGGCTCTGACTACTTTGGGGAAATTGCCAAACTGCGGGCCTTTCGAAGATTATGGGCCCAACTTCAACAGGAATTACAGCTGGAAGAAATGGAGGTTTTCATTTACGCAGAAACCGCTCTTCGTAACAAAACCATTGGGGATGCATACAACAACATGATCCGCACCACCAGTGAAAGTATGGCGGCCGTTATTGGAGGCGCCAATGAAATTTCAGTCAAAGGTTTCAACCATACTTTTAAGGAACCCGACAGTTTTGGGGAAAGAATTGCGAAAAACCAACAGTCCATCCTTCAGCACGAAAGCCACTTTTCAGCAGTTTCGGATATTGCCGGGGGTTCTTACTTTATAGAAGATCTTACAGAAAAACTAGCTCAGAAAGCCTGGGAGTTTTTTAAGGAAATAGAAATGGAAGGCGGATATGTGGAAACCATGAAAAAAGGATGGCTACAGGAGAAGGTAGAAACTTCCGCTCAGGCAGAGCAAAAGGAATTTGATGAAAAAGAGAAAGTACTCATTGGGGCAAATAAACACGCTGTAGCTGATGAAAATCTGAAGAATATTATTGAATATGGAATGTTTTTCCGCGAAAGCGGCAAGGAGACGGAAGTGAAACCAGTCAGAATAAAGAGACTTTCAGAGGGATTTGAAAGATAAGCCTTTTACCATGGGAAGATCAAATATGCACCACAAAGCTACGGGCAAAAAATTTGAGTTTGCCCGAATGCTTCGCAAAGAATGCACAGAAGACGAGGACAAGCTGTGGCAGAAATTGCGCGCGAGGAGATTAGGTGTTAAATTCAGACGCCAGCATCCTATTGATGCGTTTGTAGTTGACTTTTTTTGCCATGAAAAAGGACTTATAATAGAAGTGGATGGCGGTATCCACCTTAATTCGGTCGTAAAAGAAAGGGATATTAACCGGGAAAAAATCCTAAATTCATTTGGCTACAGTGTTTTGAGATTTAAAAATGAAGAAATTGAAGATAATATTAGTGAAGTTTTAGAAAAGATTGGAGAAGCTATTCGAAACCAGAACGGATAGGCTAATGCCGCGAAGACCTCACCCCACTTCGCCTGGCTCAGTGTACCCCTCTCCAAATGGAGAGGGGCAGGGGGTGAGGTAAAACAGATATTTTATGCCCAGACACGACTTCAAAGACACCCAATATCGAAATAGCGCTAAGCTGCAGCAACCACTTGCAGAAACAACGTGGGCAACTCCCGAGGAAATCGAAGTACCCAATACCTTCTCAAAAGCAGATGTAGAGAAACTAAACCACCTCGATTTTGTAGCCGGCATACCTCCCTACCTGCAGGGGCCCTACTCCACCATGTATGTCACCCGCCCGTGGACTATCCGCCAGTATGCCGGGTTTTCCACGGCTGAGGAGAGCAATGCCTTCTACCGCAGAAACCTTGCAGCTGGCCAAAAAGGCCTTTCGGTAGCATTTGATCTTGCCACACACCGGGGCTACGATTCGGACCATGAACGTGTGATGGGCGATGTTGGAAAGGCCGGAGTAGCGATAGATTCTGTAGAGGATATGAAAATTCTCTTCGACCAAATCCCCCTGGATAAGATGTCTGTTTCCATGACGATGAACGGAGCCGTAATACCCATTATGGCCTTCTACATTGTTGCAGCCCAAGAGCAGGGGGTTTCTCCTGAACAGCTTTCCGGCACCATTCAGAATGATATTTTAAAGGAATTCATGGTGCGCAATACTTACATTTATCCGCCCCAGCCTTCTATGCGTATTGTTGCTGATATTTTTGAGTTTGCCAAAAACCACATGCCGCGTTTCAACAGCATTTCTATTTCGGGCTACCATATGCACGAGGCTGGAGCAACGGCTGATCTCGAACTCGCCTACACCCTTGCCGATGGAATGGAGTATTTACGTAGCGGCATAAAAGCGGGGCTGAAGGTTGACGAATTTGCGCCACGTCTCTCCTTCTTCTGGGGCATTGGTATGAACCACTTTATGGAAATAGCAAAAATGCGTGCGGCAAGAATGCTCTGGGCGAAAATTGTAAAGAGCTTTGACACGGACAATCCAAAATCTCTCGCCCTTCGCACCCACAGCCAGACATCCGGTTATAGCCTCACTGAGCAGGATCCTTTCAACAATGTGGCCCGAACCACCATCGAAGCAATGGCAGCCGTTTTTGGAGGAACTCAATCGCTTCATACCAACTCACTTGACGAGGCCA
>CAZNMG010000032.1:0-7128 GCA_964574075.1 uncultured Owenweeksia sp. | reverse complement strand
TGAGATTGTGGAGTCGGTGGAGCGGATCCTTACGGCCGGCATACCGGTGATGGGCCACCTGGGTCTTACCCCCCAGTCGATCTACAAATTTGGAACGTACACCGTACGGGCCCGTGAAGAGGAGGAAGCTGAAAAGCTTTTGGAAGACGCCAAAAAACTGGAACAGGCGGGCTGTTTTGCACTGGTTCTTGAAAAGATACCTGCTGTGCTGGCGCAAAGAGTGGCCGAGGGTATTTCCATACCTGTAATTGGCATTGGTGCCGGTGCCAATGTAGACGGGCAGGTGCTGGTGCTCCATGATATGCTCGGTATGACCCACGAATTTCATCCCCGTTTCCTGAGGCGGTACCTCAATCTTTATGAAGACATTAATGGAGCCGTACAATCATACGTGCGCGATGTGAAGGCCAAGGATTTTCCAAACGAGAAGGAGCAATATTAAGGATTTGTCAACCCCTGTTTCCAAGCGCATCCTCTTTGAAGATAATCACCTGATTGCCGTAAACAAGCTGCCGGGAGAGTTGGTACAGGGCGACTATACGGGAGATAAGCCGCTGCTCGAAAAAGTGCGCGATTTTATCCGTGAAGAGTATGAAAAGCCGGGTAATGTTTTCACGGGGCTTATTCACCGCCTCGACAGGCCTACGTCAGGGGTGGTGGTATTTGCCAAAACCTCAAAGGCACTGGCGCGTATGAATGCCATCTTCGAAAAGCGCGATGTAGAAAAGACCTACTGGGCCATTGTTGCCGGGCAACCCAAAGAGGAAGAAGGCCACCTGGAACACTTTCTTCGAAAGGACCAGAAAAAAAATAAATCTCAATTTTTTTTAAAGGAGCAAAAAGGATCGAAAAAGGCAGTGCTTTCCTACAAAGTAGTGAAAAAATTGGAACATTACAGCTTGTTGGAAATCAAGCTTGAAACGGGAAGACACCATCAAATAAGAGTACAGTTATCAGCCATCGGCCACCCCATAAAAGGTGACCTAAAGTACGGGTTTTCAAGGAGTAATAAAGATGCAAGTGTTTGTCTGCACGCAAAAAATGTTAAATTTGAGCATCCTGTATCAGGGGAGCCAATTCTACTCGATGCGCCCCTCCCCACGGGAGAGAACATTTGGAAATTTATTTGAAACACTTTTAAACTCTACATGCTATGTTCATGATCAAACTTGTGCTGGAGCTAAGCGCTCTGGTGATTCTCACCATCGTTGCAAAAAAGGTAATTTCAAGTACTTTTTCACTTTCACCAAAGGACGGGCCAGCCCGGCTCCGCGGTGAGTTCCAGTGGTACGGTATGCTATACGTGGTAGTGGGAGTGATACTTTCCATTACATCCTTTTGGATCATCTATGCGATATTTTATATTCTCCACAGCCTGGGGCACTACTCCGGTGTAATGGTAGCTTCGCAGGGAGCGCTGGTAATACCAGCCATCATCATAGGGTTTACAAGCAGCCTGATGTTCACCAAAACCATTTACCTCAACGTATTCGGGATGAGTGACAGCATCTTTGAAGATGATATAGCTGACACCAAAAAGAGAAGAGGAGGTTCCCATATTTTTCCGCTGTTTACCGTGGCCCTGGCGATGGTATTACTTGCCTTTCAGTTTGGCGTGTACCTGAAAACGGATGGTCAGAATATATACGCCAAGAAGCTTGGGGAGGCTGAAAAGGTTTACCCGGTGAGTGACATTGAGAAGGTAACAGCCGGGAATTCTTCGGGGCTTCAGATCTATTTGGCTAATGGCGATCAACTTTCTACCGGCAGCTATAGCGGTAATCTCAATTACTTTATGGATCACCTTTCGGATTAATGGCCAAAGCTCCATTTAATATATAAAGGAGATTCAGCACGCGGAATTTGAGGCTACAAATGCTTGTCTCCGAACTTCAGTTTGATATCGCTCACAAAGGATTTTATGAGTTGTTCATTTTCCTTTTTGCATATCAGTAGCGCATCCTCCTTGTCTACTATTATATAACCGTCCAGTCCTTCCACCACGGCCAGCTTATCCTTTGGCATGCGGATCAGGCAGTTATGGGTGTCATAGGTGATGGCTTTTTCTGCCAGCAGCGCATTCTGATTATCGTCCAAGGTGGTGTGCTCATAAAGGCTGCCCCAGGTCCCGAGATCGCTCCAGCCAAACTCGGAGGGCACCACAAATACGTGGCTCGACTTTTCCATAAGGCCGTAGTCAATGGATTCATTGTCACAGGAGGGATAAACTTCCATTATAAATTCCTTCTCCCCATCAGTACCAAACTTATCGGCACCAGCTTCAAAGGCAGTATAAAGGTCGGGAAGATGTTCCGCCAATTCCTGCATAAATGTGGGTACTGACCATATAAAAATGCCACTGTTCCAGAGGAAATCGCCACTATCTATAAATTGCAGCGCAAGCTCGGGATCGGGTTTTTCAGTAAAGGTTTTCACGCGCTTGACTTCGCTCTCCTGTTCATCTTCAAGATTCACAAACTGGATGTAGCCATAGCCGGTATCCGGCCGGTGGGGTTTTATGCCAAGGGTAAAGAGTTTGGTGCTTTCCGAAGCCTCACAGGCTGCCAGCCTGGCAATGCGTACAAACTCGTCATCATTAGTGATGAGATGGTCAGAAGGGGCCACCACCATTACGGCATTAGGGTCGTGTGAAGCTATGCGAAAAGCAGCGTAGGCAATACAGGGAGCGGTATTTCTGCGTGCAGGCTCAGGAATAATATTTTCTGCGGGTATTTCAGGCAACTGATTTTTTACCAGTTTTACATAATTTTTATGCGTAACCACAATTATTTTTTCAGGGTCTGAAATTTTCGCCAGTCGCCTGAATGTTTGCTGAAGGAGGGTTTCTCCGGTGCCAAGAATATCGTGAAATTGCTTTGGAAATTTGCTGGTACTCACTGGCCAGAAGCGGCTCCCTATGCCCCCGGCCATTATGACACAATATGTGTTTTGCATGCTGAACAGTTGAGCGGCTAAAATAGTAAAATGCGCATTGAGGGCTTGGCCAGTCCGGCTCCATATTTTTCGTATTTTCGCGGCTTTTTGGGGAGGTGTTAAGGTTTAGTCTTTTTACAGGCCTGATTCCCCATGAATTGACTCTTATTATGAGTCGGTTTTAATCTGTAGAAGAAAGTTTAAGTCTCTCCATTATGTTGAACATTGTTCTTTTTGGCCCTCCCGGTGCGGGCAAGGGTACCCAGTCCAAACTTATTGTTGAAAAATATACTCTGATCCACCTTTCCACGGGCGACCTGCTAAGGTCGGAAATTGCGGCCGGCACTGCGCTAGGAGCAGAAGCTAAGTTGCTGATGGATGCCGGACGGCTTGTTCCTGATGAAGTGGTAGTGGGTATGATCCGCAATAAATTAAATGCCAACCCCGGGGCCGGAGGATTTATTTTTGACGGCTTTCCGCGCACCGGTGAGCAGGCTGCCTCCCTTGATGATCTGCTCAATGAACTCAATGCACCTATTACTACTATGATCTCCATGGATGTGCCGGAGCGGGAACTTATTGACAGGCTGCTGAGCCGCGGTAAGGACAGCGGCCGTGCTGATGACCAGAATGAGGAAGTGATAAAGGACCGCCTGGATGTTTATCAGAAACAAACAGCCGTGCTCAAAAATTATTACGACAAACAGGGCAAGATGCAGGAGATAAACGGCCTCGGTACCGTTGATGAGGTATTTACCCGCATTACCAATGCTATAGAAAAAGCCGCTTAATGGCAGGAAATTTTGTTGACTACGTAAAGATCTATTGTAAGTCGGGTAAGGGTGGCTCCGGTTCCACACACCTTCACCGCGACCGGCTTACCTCAAAGGGCGGCCCTGATGGTGGCGATGGCGGCCGGGGCGGACATGTTGTATTACGTGGCAGTGAACATTACTGGACTTTGCTACACCTCAAATACCGCAAACATGTAAAGGCAAGTGCAGGCGGTGACGGTGGCTCCAGCCAACGTACCGGAGGGCAGGGAAATGACGAAGTTCTGGAAGTACCATTGGGAACAGTGGCGCGCGATGGCGAAACGGGTGATTTTCTTTTTGAAATTACGGAGCATGACGAGGAAAAGGTACTCAGGGCCGGAGGAAGAGGCGGTATGGGCAACACCCATTTCAAAAGTTCCACATTCCAAACACCGCGTTTTTCCCAGCCCGGTGAGCCGGGAGAAGAAGGCTGGAATATTCTCGAGCTCAAGATACTGGCTGATGTAGGCCTCGTAGGTTTTCCCAATGCAGGGAAGTCCACGCTGTTGTCTTCCATTTCGGCTGCCAAGCCGGAGATTGCCGATTATCCTTTTACGACACTTACCCCAAACCTGGGTATTGTACCCTACCGCGATTACCGCAGCTTTGTAATGGCCGATATTCCCGGTATTATTGAAGGGGCGAGCGAAGGCCGGGGCCTCGGCCACCGTTTTTTGCGGCATATTGAGAGGAATGCGATTTTGCTATTCTTAGTACCCGCTGATGCGGAAGATATCCGCGCGCAATATGATATCCTGCTTAAGGAGCTTGAAAAGTATAATCCTGAACTGTTGGATAAGGAGCGGATACTGGCCGTATCAAAAGCCGATATGCTGGATGAGGAACTGAGAACGGAGATGAGCGAATTGCTGGATGCAGAACTGCCAAAAGATCTTCCCTGGCTTTTTATATCCTCGGTTTCTGGGTTTAATCTCGACCCCCTCAAGGACCGCCTCTGGAAATCATTGAACCATGAATAGACTGCTTGAGTGGGATAAGGAGCTTTTCCTCTATCTCAATGGGTTGGGAACAGAATTTTGGGACCCCTACTGGCTGTTCATCTCAGAAACCAAACCCTGGTTTCTGTTTTACGTCCTTCTTCTGATCCTCATGGTGAGGGTGCTGAAAAGGAAGGAACTTGCCCTGGCGGTACTGTTGGTCATTCTCAATGTGGTTCTCACGGACCAGGGGAGTGGATTATTCAAATATCAGATTATGCGCCTTCGCCCATGCCACGTAGAAGATCTGATAAGCCAGATGCGTGTGGTAAAGGAGGGCTGTGGCGGGCAGTTTGGATTTTTCTCCGCTCATGCTGCCAATACTTTTGGGCTGGCCATGCTCCTTGGCTCTATCCTTCGGAAATATTATTCGTGGCTCCTTCCGTTTCTTCTGGTTTGGGCGGCTATTGTTTCATACAGCAGGATTTATATAGGCGTTCATTACCCTATCGATGTGTTGTGCGGAGCTATATTCGGTATTTTAAGCGCATTGCTGATGCTCGCGATTTACAGGAATCTCTCCAAAAGGTTGTACGATGAATCTGCTTAGCCTACTTGCCGTATTTGTGGGCGGAGGTTTGGGGAGCGTATTTCGCTTCGCCATTTCGCGGGGAGTGCTAATGTTTCAGCATTCAGGAAGGTTTCCACTGGCAACGCTGGTTGCCAATGTGGTGGCATGTATCGTGGTAGTTGCAATTCTTTACCTCGGCCGATTTCGCAGTGTCAGCACTTCTGCGAATTTATTCTGGATAGTGGGGTTCTGTGGAGGCCTTAGCACCTTCTCTACCTTTAGCTACGAAAACTGGCTGCTGTACCGAAACGGCTCTTATGTAGTTCTCGGTGCAAATGTTATCCTGAGCTTAGGACTTTGCTTCCTCGTTTTTATATTGGCCTCCAAATACATCAACGCACCAGGTTAATCGATCCCTGTTCTACATGGTCATAGGCGCCTTCCTTTACTTTGGCGACCAGCACGTAGGCATAAATACCGGGGGGCAAAATTTCACCCCGGTTATGCAGACGGCCATTCCATCCCCCGTTAGGATCCTTTGTCTTGAAAACGATCTCACCCCAACGGTTATAAACTTCAAAATGAATGGACCGCACATCAGTAAGGTTAAAGGTAAAGACGTCATTTACGCCATCGCCATTGGGAGTAAAGGCATTGGGTATAAAAACATTGAAAGGAGTGGTAACATGGAGCGTATCCACCAGTGTATCGCTACAGCCAAAGTGGTTATAGGTGATATGCGTAATCGGGTGGTAACCCGTATCTTCCAACGTGATACTTTGTGATGTAAGGTTGTTGACCACCGTGCCGCCCGGTAATATTGTCTCACTGAAGTTATGGCCCCCGCTGCTGTTTGTCAGCAGAAAGATGGGGTTATAAATGCTTTGCTCGGGAGGGCTTATATCCAGCCGTGCGGTTGGTACCGGCAAAACTTCAATCACATCCTCGTACCGCGAGTAACCGGAGTCACGGCAGCCCTGGAGCGTCTTAATAATATGCTCCACCGTAAAAGTACCAGGCTTTTTATACACATGGGTGGGGCTGGGTTCATGGGAAACCTCACCATCACCAAAAAACCAGTAGTGCTGTACAGGGCCGGAAGCCTGGCTCTTATCCCTAAAGGTTACAGTATAGGGTACACAATGAACCCCCGGTTCCACTTCCTCATCAATAACCGGGTTGGGAAAGATCTCTATTACTTCCGTGTAGGTGTTGGTGCAGCCATAATCATTTACCTCTACAGATACTATGTAGCTACCGGGGCTATCCCATTTTACATTGGAAGGCGCCTTGAGGTTTGATTGCTGTCCAAGATTGGTGTTACCGCCAAAATCCCAGGTAAAGGTTGCCGAAGGACCGTAAATTCCATTGGGTTTAAAATTCAGTGAGTTGGTTTCTACGCAATGGTCACCCTTGTAGGTAAACTCCACGCGGGTGGAATCGTACACCAGAAAGAGAGCGATGGTAGTATCTGCACAATCGGTATAAGGTTCGGCCACAAGAGTTACCCAGTAGCGGCCGGTATCCTGGTACATGAAGTTGGGATTTTTGAGGCGGCTGGTGTCATTAAAGCTGTTGGTGTCGCCAAAATCCCACCAAAAGGAAGAGGCATTGGTGCTGAGGTTGGTAAAACGTATGGGGCCCCCCGAGCAAATATTGGCAGAGGTAAGGAACTGCGATTGAATTTCGCTACTGATGATCTTACAGGCCGAAGAAACATTGAACTGGAAATCTCTGCGGGTGGTGCTCAGTTTAACCCCATTGCTGTACTCGCTTACGCAGATGGCAAATACAAACTGCCCTACCTGTGTGGGCTTGCCTTTTAGAATACCGCTTGAACTATTGATGGTAAAAGCCGGATTGCTCGTAA
>CAZNMG010000031.1:0-5405 GCA_964574075.1 uncultured Owenweeksia sp. | reverse complement strand
TCGACTCGTGAGCAAACTGCTCGGGGCAAAGATCGTTGCCAGCGTGGAGAACCATCACAACTTTGCCTGGAAAGAGAAGAATGCCAAAGGGGAGGAAGTGATTGTTCACCGGAAAGGAGCTACCCCGGCCGGAGCGGGAGTGTTAGGGGTTATTCCCGGAAGTATGACGGCTCCCGGATATATAGTTCGGGGTAGGGGTATTGCCCATTCCATTAACTCCGCTTCTCATGGTGCCGGACGGGTAATGAGCCGTACCAAAGCCAAACAAACTTTGGATAAGGCAGATGTTTTAAAACACCTGAATGATTACGGTGTGGAAGTGATAGGCTCTGGCCTGGATGAAGCCCCAATGGCCTATAAAGACATCAATACCGTGATGAACAACCAGCAGGAGCTTGTGGATGTTTTAGGGTCTTTCACTCCAAAAATTGTGAGGATGTGCGGGGATGTCAGGTTTCAGGAGGTGGATTAGTGGTTATGTGTAAAGTCTTCCGTCAGGCTGCGTGTCATTCAGCTTGGTGGAAGGCTTTTTTAGGTAAAAGACTCTGTTACCCTACCTATCCCGAAGCAGGTCGGGAAGTGGTCTCGTAGAGAGAATCTTATATCAGCCTGAGTGAATTTGCGTAGCATAACGGAGCAAACTTGTATCGAGGGGTGTACGCTTTCAGTACACGTTTATACTCCGATATCTGTTTGGGGCAAGGGGTATCTTCGAGAAGAAGGAATCTTAGTAAAGGATTGAAGAAACGCACTGATAGCGTTCACCAACGGAGAAGAGCTTAATTTTCAGCCCGCTTTATTATTCTCCTGGAAATCACAAAATCTCCCGTGGAAAGAACGAGTAAGTAAACAGCATCGGGATAGTCACTGAAATTTAATTTTCTCATATTATCAGTTCCGGTCCAGGTGTCGTAGTGAAGCAAAGCTCCATGCACATCATGAATGGAAAGGTTTATGGGCAGCCGGTCATAGGGTGATGGCAGCTCAATATACACCTCAGAGGCAGTGGGATTAGGATAGATGGCTATTGCTTTGAAAGGATTGACGGTGGTGGTTGAGTTGTGCGTATGGGTACTGTCTATCTGCACAATTCTTTGGTAAGAAGTATAAACCGTGCTTTTAAGACTGTCAAAAATTGGATTTCCACACAGTGTGGTTGCTACGATGCTGATGCTGTCGTATTGAAGGCTATCAATACGATAGTGCATCTCAAGCTTAAAGGAGTCGGTAGTTACAAGGAGGTAGGAACCTGTGGTATCTACAGAGGTAACAAATACCATTGAGTCAAGCGTGTGGTAAGAAGTAGAGAAAGTGTCTATGCTTGAGACCAATGAAGTGGAATCGTAGGTGGTATTGGTCGGTCTCGAATTATTTAATAGCACTATAAGGCCCTGGTTATACTCCGCGATGGCAATATCCTCTAAACCGTCACTATTGATGTCCCCAATTTCCAGTCCTTGTGGCTGATAGTGCGAAGCATATGGTAAAGGTTTTATAGCATAAGGCCCGAAGTTACCATTCGACTGTTCGAATATGGATAGTGCATGCCAGCCTCCATGGACAGTAATTATTTCATTAATACCATTACAGTCAAGGTCCGCAATTTCTACCGGCTGGGGGATGTCATAGGCCGGAACTTCTATTGGAGGGGTAGTCAGTGTTCCCGATGCCGTATCCTGATACCATAATAAAATACCGCTGGTAGGAGTATTTCCACCCTTCGTAGTAACGATATCCGTTGAACCATCCTGGTTTAAGTCTCCCAATGCTAAACCATTGGTTCTACTGAAACTGCCCGAGGAGAAAGGATAGTAGACATAATTGCTAAGACCCCCTGCAGGGTTTTGGGTGAATACATGCACTCCATAATTCATATAGCCAGTCATATATACCACATCAGTAAGTCCATCTGAATTTACATCTCCTACTTCTATCTCATCCTGCCCTCCTTGGGGCTTGGGGTAGTTAGAAGGACTAAAACCCGTATTGTTTTGATAAAAGACCCGTATAAAGGTAGCCTGGCGGTGGCTTGCGACAATGTCGGTTAGGCCATCATTATTAAGATCGGTGAGCCTGAGTCCGTTTACGCCCTTGCCCGAAAACATACTTTGCATGGCATTTAACTGACCATTTATATTCTGAAGGAAGTAGCCTACATGGTCATCATATCCAATAACCACATCATTCAATCCGTCATCATTAATATCACCGATCTCTATCCCCTCAATGAATGAATGGGTAGAGGTGGTATAAACCCCGCTGCTGTCCAGCCCATCATTACCATCTTGTGTGAAAATCTCGATAGCCGAATAGCGCGAGGATGAAGACCCGAACCGGGTGCCCACCACTACTTCATTGATGCTGTCATTATTGATGTCACCGATGCAGAGTACCTCTGCCCAATTGCCGGCCCGAAATTCCCGGTAGGGCAAAAGATCAATTTGGGCCACTAAGTTGGATATATAAAAAGTGATAAATAAAAGGGTGCAAAGGGATTTCATTGATACAAAATAAGGGAAAAGACGCCAAAAAAGCGATAAAGAGGCTGTAGAGACAGGTTTATCCACGGAGCGTAAAGAAACCTGTCAGGTTTTATTTCCTACAAAGCTGAATCAATCAAAATATGGATCCATAATATTTTGAGGAGAGTAGCCAGGCTTCCGCCAGAATTGAGCGGGATTTATGCTGCCGGTATATTCATTACTGTAAAGGGTTAGTGAATTTGGGATTTTATAGCCATGTTCATTTATTTCTCCGGCACCTGATGGATCAATATAAACCAACTCAACCCTAAGCTTTACAGGCAAGTCACCAGTATAGCACGGAGTGTAAAACTCCCAGTAACTTTTAGGAGCCAAATAAACCTCGTGATAAGAATTGCCACACCAACTGCTGGGAAGATATTCGATATCGTGCCATTCACCATCATTTTCCTTAGCCTGCACCTTCATATATAAACGGCTGTCCTGAGCTTCAAACCATATGGTGTCATTACTTCTATTTCCAAGTGTTACCAGGTGGGCCTTATACTTAGAATAGATTGTATCCGTATCTTCTCTATTAACTATTAAAAAGAGTTCTTGAGCGCCTTTAAATGCTGATGATTTTAACTTTTTGAATCCGTTTCCTGAAGTTCCATGGCCCGTATTGTAGTCGTCAATGGGTTCGGAAAAGGTGTAAAAGTATCCCCGATTCATGTAGTCTATATTTAAGGGATGGATTTTTTTCTTCTCCTTCTTTTGTTGCCAAATTAAAGCACCCTTAAGGTTAATGAACGATAATTTGTCCGCGATCTGGCAGCGTAACAAACCATTGTGAAAACCATTTCTATCAAGGTTTTCCAAAACGGGTTTGACGATGACCTTACCATCATAAGTGCAAATTCCATAACACCCCTCACACTTTTCATTGGTAAAGTCCTTTGCTCTTCTAAAGTAAAATAATGTATCACCTAAGCGGCCTAAACTGGAAAAATTTGGATAAATAACCCAGTGCGCATTGGTATCAACAACGCCCCATTTACCGTCTTCAGCGCGTACCTCAGCAACACCATTCTCAAATTTATGAACGTAGTCAAACACAAGAGAACCCACTGTTTCACCTTTGGTGTTTATCATATAGTAGTTTCTGTCCTCTTTTTGTACAAAGGCGCGGTTAGAGCCAAATTCGGTTACCGATTGAAAGGAACTATCATTGATGACAAGTTCACCCTTTAGATTCACATACCCATAGTAACCATAGGTGCTGCGATATCCTCGATTGCCAGCTTTGTCATGTCTGTAAAGATGTATTGAAGCTAATCCACAATTGAACGGGCCATTGATCCATTGATTTGAAGGCCATGTCTTGTTAAAGAGGGTATTTCCTTTATAATCAATAATATGATTTGTATAGACTTCTTGGTCCCCGTTTCTTTCAATTAACTGTAGTTTTAGATAGTCTTCACCACACATTTCTATGTCCCGGTATTTACCCATAGGCACAATAAAGCGGCCAGTGCTATCCACCAATCCCATAATATAACTTGCCCGAACACTGTCCGGAGCTTCATTGCGCAGCAGGAAGTAACCACGCTTTAATTCATCAATAAAATCGTAAATGGTATCAATCAATAGCTTTCCGTTCAGGTCTATCACGCCCAACTTTTTATTTGGACCACTAACGATAGCTCGCTTTTGTTTAAAAGTAGTGAGGTCGCTATAGCTGGATTTGAGAACAAGTGTACCCTGCACATCAATGAAAAATGGTTTACCATTCACAAATACAATGGCATAACCATTTGAAAAAGGAACGGCATAATCATACTGAGGTGGAATCGCCCAATCACCCTGGGAATCAATATATCCAAAACGACCTTCTATGCGGGCAGGAGCTAAGCCATCGTTAAATTCACCGGCATTGAGGAATATGGGAGGAATTACCATTGTACCCAAAGAATCGATATAGCCGTAGCAGTCATTTTGGTAAACGGGAAAAAGGCTTTGAGCGCTTAATGCGGGGTGTAAAAGTGCAGCTAGCACGAGCAAGGCTATTAGAGGCTTATAGAGGAAAGTGCTCATGAGCAGCGTCTAGTATGATTAGAGTATATTTATAAACACCAACCTGCGGTTAAAAATTGTGGACGTGGGTATTAGAGCTTAGTAAGGAAATATGATTCTAGGTGAGGAAACGTGTTCGGGTCCCTCTGATTATTTGAGCATAACCTATTGTTGGTAGTTACTTAAAGTTTCACAAAGGAGCACGGAGGGCCGAAAAGGAAACCAAACCTGACAGGTTTATCAACGGAGTGTAAAGAAACCTGTCAGGTTTTATTTTCCTAAGGTTTGAATGGTTCCCGAAGCCACGATTTAAGTCGGCAAAGCGTGGGGCATTGGATGGAACGCGCTGGAAGCGCGCACCAACGGGGGGGATCTACCTTTCCTGGATAAATTGAAATTTCTTAGTGGTGCGTGCACCTTCCTGACTATACAGTATTAAGACGTATACACCGGATGCTTCTGTAGGAAGTGTTAGATGCAATTTTTTGCTGCTTGTAATAGGGCCTTTCTTCACAAGTTGACCTATACTGTTTCGAACTTCATAGTTTACGAAGTAATAGGCGCTGCTCCAACTGCAATGGAGGCTTCCTCTGGCGGGCAAAGGATAGAATTGGATGCTATCAATGTAGGATATTTTTGGTGTACTAATATTATTTACCAAGATACAGTTACTTGTGTCTATACATGCTATCCCTACACTCATTAGTGCATATTGGCCATTTTGTTTTGGAATATACCACCTCTTATTTTCTCCCGGTAAGAAGTTAAAATTCTGGTTACAATCAAGCCACTGATAAAAGTCGGCATGCCTAAGAGAGTAAAGACTATCAGAAGATCTTCCAATAGCGGCAGAAAGTGTGTCCAATG